>CAYSOZ010000026.1:0-11333 GCA_964432815.1 uncultured Candidatus Bathyarchaeia archaeon | reverse complement strand
TTTCCTCCCCGATGTTTATGTTCAATGCAGCGAGTGCAAGGGGAAAAGGTACAATTTGGAGACCCTCAGCGTGCTCTATAAAGGAAAGAACATTGCCGAAGTTTTGGATATGACGGTGGAAGAGGCAGCTCAATTCTTTGAAAACATACCGTTGCTTGCGAGGAAACTTCAGACCCTGTGGGACGTTGGATTGGGCTACATAAAACTGGGGCAGAGTTCCACTACCCTCTCAGGAGGAGAAAGCCAACGCATTAAAATAACTCGCGAACTCAGCAAACATAAGTCTGGTCACGTTGTCTACATGCTCGATGAACCCACTACAGGCTTGCATTTCGACGATGTTAAACGGCTCATCAGAGTGCTGAATAGACTAGTTGCCAAGGGAAACACGGTTTATGTTATAGAACACAATCTGGATGTGATAAAAAGCTGCGACTACCTAGTCGACCTAGGTCCTGAAGGCGGAGAAGCAGGCGGGGAACTCTTGGCACAAGGAACACCTGAAGACGTCGCTGAAAACCCACATTCGTACACTGGCAGGTTCCTGCAAAGAATGCTTCGCCGAGAAGTCTCGAGAGCGAGAAAAAAGGTCGAGTCTCCTATTGATACGCTTAATTAATCAGGCAGAATTCAACAGCTCAGCTATTCCTGCGGATCCAGGGGTCTACCTCTTCAAGGACGAGAACGGCGATGTTCTGTATATTGGGAAGGCAAAGAGTCTCCGTTCTCGCGTCCGTTCGTATTTCTCCAGCTCTGACCAACCGGTCAAGACGAGGCAGCTTGTGGCTAGAATTCGCAGCATAGACTGGATCATTGTAAACAATGAAGTCGAAGCTCTGCTCTTGGAGAACAAACTAGTCAAACAACATGTGCCCAGGTACAACCTTAATCTCAAAGACGCAAAGACCTTCGCCTATATAGCGCTCACCAAGGAGCCTTTTCCTAGAATATTGACCAGCAGAAAGGTCTCTCGGAAACTGGAGTCTTTTGGACCCTACACAGACGGTTTCACCAGGCAAGATCTACATAGACTTGTTGTAAGAATCTTTAAACTTCGAGTGTGCAAGAAGCTACCCAAGAGACCTTGCCTCAATTTTCACATAGGTCTTTGTTCTGCCCCATGTACTGGCTATGTTACCGTTGAACAATACGCTGAGCAAGTTGAGTCTGCCCGCTATCTTTTGAATGGCAATTATGAGCTAGCCTTGCAGATGCTTCTCCTTCAAATGAACCTTGCCTCTAAGGAACAGAAGTATGAGCGTGCCCTTGAACTTCGCAATCAGATTGACTCCATCAGGCTTCTCACTGAGCATCAGATAGTGGACAATGAAAGGCAGTTTGACCAGGACATTATGGCGTTTAAGCGATTTGGGGAGAAAGAACTTGCCGTTTATATGACGATAAGGAAGGGGGTACTTCTTGGAAAGAAAGAGTTTTCCTTAGATTTCCAGTCGCAGGTTGATCAAGATTTCCTGAAGGCTTTCTACGCCTGCAATCAGATTCCGCGGGAGATTTTGTTGAACGTGCCTTGTTGGACAGACACTTCAGAGAAGGCAGCACTAGAGGAATTCCTTTCGCAAAAACGAGGAGGAAACGTGTCTCTGCGGGTTCCAAGACGGGGTGACAGACTTGGCTTGGTGAAGCTAGCTGAGAAAAACATCGAGTCAGCTCTAAATCAGGATAGCGCTCTGGCTGATTTGCAGAATGCGCTTAATTTAGCCGTGCTTCCTCAGGTTATAGAATGCTTCGACATTTCTAATTTAGGGCGTGAACACGTTGTTTCGGGCATGGTGCGATTTTCAGATGGTAAACCAGACAGGAGCAATTACCGTAGGTTCAGGGTCAAAACGGTCTCAGGGCAAGATGACTTCGCCAGTATCAACGAAGTGGTTAAGAGGAGATACGGACGCCTTTTGGAGGAGAAGGACTCCTTGCCGGACCTGATAGTTGTTGACGGCGGTCTTGGACAGGTTTCAGCGGCCAAATTGGCCTTACAAACGCTTGGGCTCCAGCTTCCACTAATTGGCTTGGCAAAGGAACACGAAGAGATTTATCTGCCGTGCGATTCTGTACCTCGTAAGTTTGAACCGAGAAGCCGTATGATGCTTCTGCTTCGGCAGATAAGAGATGTGGCACATAATTACGCGTTGAGTTATAACAAAAAGCGAAGAGAGATGAAAATCAGGCAGGATTTTCAGGTCAAATGAAGCACTGATGTGAAACCAAGTTTTGAAATGTTTTATGCTATGTGACTTGGATTAAGGCTTTTATTCAGTTCGCGCCAAATAGCTTGATGATGGTTCGATGTCCGAAGCCGTGGTTGGCACACTCGCAGATATGGTAAAGGCAGCTTTGGTGTTGTTCATTATAGTAGATCCCTTCGGAAATGTTCCCATTTTCATGGGGTTGACCGAGAAGTTTAGTGATGCAGAACGGAGAAAAGTCTTTAACACAGCTATTTTCGTGGGGGTGATTCTTCTCTTGGTGTTCGCGTTCACTGGTCAGGAGATATTCCTTATTTTTGACATCTCGATTGACAGTTTTGAGGTTGCGGGTGGACTGCTTTTGTTGATTACGTCGATGAGGATCTTGGTTTCAGGTTCGCTTTATGAGAGTACTGAGCCGATGGAAAGTTTGGGGGCTGTTCCGATTGCCATGCCTCTTCTGGTTGGTCCCGGAGCCATAACCACGACCATACTCAACCTCCAAGCGTACGGCACGTTTGTCACGATTGTCTCGGTATTAATAGTGCTTTTTCTGACTTGGGTTATCCTTCGGTATGTTAACTCCATTTACAGGATCCTTGGCAAAACTGGATCGGTGGTTATCGCACGGGTCATGTCTTTGCTACTTGCGGCTATTGCAGTTCAATTCATACTTACCGGGATAAGTCACTTCTTGGCATGAGCACACTAGCAAGTTGTCGACTCCGGCTTGAACTTTCTCAGATTACTTTGGAGCAGGCCTGTTCTTCTATAGAGAGAAGCTCTCCTGAATTTAGAAAAGATTTAGTATCTCTTCCGCTTTATCGGTTGCCGAGAGGTGCCTGCAAATGTCTGATGAAGAGTACATTGAAGACGACGAAGGTTGGGACGAAGAAGGTTGGGACGAAGAAGACGAGTGACAGCAACCACCAACCTGTCCGAGAGGTGGATCCACCTAATTTTGTTTCTTGTTCTCTGTCGCGCAGTTTGAAAAGGTTTTTCTGTCCAATTGCCTAGTGAATTGTATCAGAGGCTTGGAACATCAATTAGAGATCAGAAACTGACGTGGAAAACAATGAGTGAAGAAAGAGGTTGGGAAGATGACTATCCAGAAGGCTCAACGGGTTGGAAATTCAACCGAAAGATGGAGGCAATCGAGGAGCACTCGCTTAAGAGCGGCACGGCCTTCCTGTCCATATTCGCCATTTTGTTGCTGATCGTCACTATCGAGGCTTTATACGAGTATGGTCCCTTTTTCCTTTGGCGCCTAAGCATTGAACCCTACAATCTGGCGCTTTACAACAGGATTGTGTACGAAATAATTTTGCTTATTTTTGGGAGCGCCTTTTTCTATTATGGCGCAAGATTGACCTGGCATGGCTGGAAACAGCGCAGACAATGACCTCAAACCGAAGCTTTGACTTTTGTACTGTTCAATTGTACCGGAGTTGTTTCAGAGGAATTAATAATAATCAGTTTGCACTTTAAATCAATGGGAGTTTAGAGATAATGGCCGTTGTAAAGATTATCGAACTGATTGGTAGCTCTCCGACTAGCTGGGAAGACGCCGTCAAGAATGCGCTAGCAGACGCCGCTAAAACAGTTGACAACATCAAGTCTGTCTACGTGAAAAGATGCAACGCAAAGGTGGAAAACAACAAGATCGTTGAATATAGGGCTAATGTGAAAATAGCCTTCGTCGTTGCTAGAAGAAAATAGCTTAGCGCGTGAAGCAATCTATTCCCTATCCTCCTTTTTGTGCGACTTTATACAAGTGAGAAAGATCTACATGATCGTCTGCTGTTTCGCAGTTGAAGCTAGTAGTTCAATTTGAATTCATGGAGCTCCGCAGCTGGTTTCCATTTCCGGTTGCGGAAATCAATGAACATCTCTATCCGTCCAAGATTCTTGAACCCTGCTTTGTGGAAGAAACGAATGGCTTTCATGTTTCTTGCCACTGGTGCGACATTCAGACTGGCTCCGATTTTGCGTGCTTCAAGGATGGCTTTTTCGACAAGTTTTGTTCCTATTCCTCTATTTCTATACGCTTTGGTGACTATGAGGGGTTCTATTTCAGATTCGTAGCTTGATGCATCGAGTCCGATTAATCCAACAACTTCTGAATTGATTGTGGCAACCCATATTCTCGATGGTCCTAGCTTTGCCAGGTGTTTGTCAAACTGTTCTTCAGGTTTGTCTCCTCCGATTGTTGGGTCCCGATAGATTTCACGATGCCATTCGGTAAGTTCCCGCCATAGCGAGCGACACACCTCTCTGTCAGAGCGTTGATAGTTTCGTATCCTAATATTCTGCTTCATACTCTGTATCCTCGAGGGGTTGTTGCTCAGAATTATATATCTGCAGTTGTTATTATGTTGAAATCATGGAAAAAGAGTCGAGTACCATCAATCGCCAAAGCTTGGCTGCTCCTTGCGGTTTGTACTGTGGCGCTTGCGTTGACTATATAGAGTATAAGACTTGCCACGGCTGCAAATGCAGATGCGGAACGTGTGCCAGTCTTGAACATCGAGAAAGCTGTGACATTTACAACTGTTGCGTAGACCAGAAACATCTCGAAACTTGCGAAGGCTGCGACCAGTTGCCTTGCTCAAAGCTGATTCAGTTCTGTTATAGTCCCATTTGGACTCACCACCTGCCGGTAATAGAGAACCTCAGGAGACAGAAGATTTCGGGAATCGACAAATGGCTAAAGGAGCAGAGAGAGATCTGGAGCAATAGCTGGTATATCGGAAGATGGATTTGGCTCCAGAAAAGGTGCGAAAAGGCATTAAGCGAGCTTCGAGAAGAAATTCGGAAAACTTGAGCTTTCCGTTTGATTTATTGCGGTTTATGGAATATTCCATGCCCGAAATCACGATTATTATATGTTAATACATCAGATGTTCTTTAGAACATCAAAGAGAGACTAAAAATGGGATTATCCACTTTCATCTACGACTTGCTGCCTTTGAAGAAAAAGGAGGAACTCATGAACAGAAGAAATGTGAAACTCATTAACGAGTTCTTGAGGGAAAGAAAGAAACACCAAGTTGCCAGAAAAGACGATTTAGTTCACCTCAAGGAACTTCGCACAAACAGGTCAATCGACAACGATACTTATCAACGTTTGAAGAAAGTCATGATTCTGACTCATGAGAAGAAACGAATCGAGTTGATCGATTCTGTGACTGGGAAAAGTGCCAAGATAGCAGGTTTGGAAAACGGTCCAAAAAATAATATTGCTGGTGCAGGAAAGGAAAACCTGGAAGATGCCATCGGCCCTGACACCCTGGAAATCGGGCAATCAGGTTTGATCATGACGGGTAACGACTGATCAGGTTCCAAGGTGAGAAGAGAATGGGGTCCAGACAAGGAAGAAAGGACGAAGAACGACAAAGCAATAGAGGAAGTCCTGTTTTCGCCTCACATGAGCCTTTAGCAGATCCGACCATTGAAGAACCTGAGAGAAGGGAGAATTCGCCCAGTTCTTTGGAGGAGTTGAAAGAACGAGAGAAGCAGCTCTTAATCCAAAGGAAACAGCTCTTGGACAGCTTGGATCAAGTCCAATTACAACACGATTGCGTTGCAGATAAGAGAGGTCGTTTTTTGATGGCTTTGGAGAAAAAACTGCAGATATCTCAAGTTGAGAGCCGTAAAGAGTCGATTCTTAAACTCTTTGCAATTGAAACTAGTGGCTCCAAATTTACCGACGGAATGGTTTTCACGGTCATGGCTGAAGACCATGTTTGGGCTGAGGATATGGTGCGCCAATGGCTCGATTCCAACGAACGAGAGACCGACAAGATAGACAAGATTCAAGCCATTATGTCTCGCAATGTTAGAGCAATTGTGAACGTAGGATCGAAACTCTTGGACAGATAGAGAATTTCAGTGTATACTGATTTTGTTGTGGTATGCTGTATTAACGTGCGCTATTAGTTTTTCCATCATGACTCAGTCCTTACTTTCTGGGAATAAGGCTCTGGTCAACGACAGTGAAAAATAAATAGCCATATCAACACTTTCCTTCTAGTGGGGAGAGAAATGATTGGAAAAATACTTGTTGCAATTGATGGATCCGACCACGCAGATAATGCGTTGGATTTTGCAGTTGACTTAGCGCAGAAGTATTCAGCCAAAATCCTATTGCTGACCGTGGTTCCGCCTGTCTTTTTGCCGATTCCGTCCATGAACGTCATGAAATCCCAAGCGATTGCAGACGCTTCGGCAGAACTAGAAAACAGTTTTAGAACGGTGCTTTCCAAGGCTGAGGAGAAAGTGAAAAGACTTTCCAATATGCAATTGTTCACAAGACTTGAACATGGCCACCCAGATGAAGTAATTGTTGAGACGGCTAAAATGGGAAATTTTGACGTGATTGTCATCGGGAGTCGAGGAATGAGTCGGAGAGACTACGCTCTAGGAAGTGTTAGCTCTAGAGTCGCTGAAAATGCTACCTGCCCAGTGCTGATAGTCAAATAAGGCCAATTTTTCAATAACAAGACATCGTCCTGACGTATTTCACGACTTACATTGCGGACTTCTAGAGTGAACGATTGACTAGGCTGAATTGCTTTATTGGCGAAAGGTTAGAGCTGTCGCTTTAGCTCAGAAGGAAAAGGAGAGCAACGCTAAAATATTCGGGCCCATCCTCAGAAGTGAAAGGATTTGAGGTTTGAAATGATAACGCTGTTAGATGGAGCAGCTCTTCTTTCCGCTTTAGCAGGCATAACTGCAGCAATATTTGTTGTTATCGAGTTAAGGCACATGGACAAACATAAAGACTTGGAGATTTCCATGAAATTGTTTGAATGGGCAGAGACGGAAAAGCTCCGCAAAGCCTTCAGATGGATTGAAAGAGATTTTCAGTTCGAAAGCCTTGAAAAATATAAGGCAGAGGTGGAGGAGAATTTCGAAGTTAGCGACTATCCTTATCGAATTGAAGCCTTCTTCGAGGAAGTTGGTTTCTTGGTTGACAAGAAGCTGGTGGACTTAGACGTAATAGTTGACCGTCTCGGTTCTCACATTATTTCAAACTGGATGAAACTGCAACCATGGATTATCGCCATTAGAAAAGAGAGAACTGACAAAACATTCGGTGAACATTTCGAGCAACTCTTCAAAAAGACCCGGGCCTATATGCAAAAGAACTGAAATGCATTAAATGTTAACTCACGTTTTAGCACGACACAATCATGTACTGGTGTTCAAAAGATCATCGTATGCGATAGGTCAGATGGAACATGTGCTTGAATGGTTTGCTGGGACTCTGGACTTGTTTTAGGAGAAAGGAAAATTCCCGATGACTGTGAGGCCATCGATTTTGCCCAGAGTCCTTTCAGCCTTTCCCGCGTTTTAGACCGCGAGAGTAGTTGGCACAGCAACCGCGTGCATGCCAACCCTGCATTTCTCTTCTCCTTATTCCGCGAACCTGTTCTTCCTCGCTTTACGTATTTAACTTTTTGCACTGTTCTCAGTAATATATTAATAAAATTATCTGAAACATTAAGACCGGTTAATTTATTTATACAGAATGCTTCGGAAAGTGTATTTTCTAAAACAGTTTGGCAAGGTTTATCTGTTTGAAGGGGCTAAGGGCAATCGAGAGACAGATGAGCCAGCCTATTGATATCGATGAAATCGACGTTATGATACTTAAAGCATTGATAAAAGACGCTCGGGCAAGACTGAAGGACATTGCCGAAGGTTGCGGGAAGTCCTCTGTTGCGGTGCTTAAACGGATCGAACGTTTGAGGTCTCTCGGAGTGATAACGGGAGCAACTCTCTTTGTGAGGCCAGATGTGCTTGGCCTTCCGGTCATTGCAACTATGGGCATCAATTCAAGCCGGAAACACGAAGATAAAATCATAAATCTGATTGACAAACAGATAAACCTCGTAGACCCCTCAGCCAGCATCGGCGAATTCGACCTCTTTACTCTCGTGTACGCGAAGGATTTGGCTGAGTTGGATAGAATATCCGGTGTGGTCAAGCAACGTAGTGAAGCGAGGAAAGTGACGGTAATTCTGTGGACAGGTCAGGCCCACATGATTTTTGGGAATATTGACATACAGCCTAAACGGAGTTGAGGGGATGGATCGACTTGACTATTTCGTGTTGAGTGAACTCTTAAGAGATCCCCGCCTCTCCTTCTCGACAATCGCCAAGAAACTGGGTGTCTCTGCTCTTACCGTTAGAAACCGTTACGAGAAAATGAAGTCTGAGGGGATAATCTTCGGATGTGTGGTTTCTATTGATCTTTCAAAACTCGGGTACCAAGGCAAGGCGTTCTTAATGATAACAACTTCCCCAAACTGCATAAAATCCGAGACCATTGAATTTGTGAAGAAGATAACGGACGTAATCGTTGTTTCAGAGATAATTGGCTTTTTTGATATTCTGGCGATTGCGCCGGTCAGAGATATAAAAAATATTAGCAGAATTGTGAATGAAGTCAGGGACTTGCCTGGGATCGAGCGGGTTGAGGTGACATTCACCGACGATACAAGTTTTCCTGTAAAGGCAAACTACGGCGAATTGTTTAGTCGACGAAGTCTCAACATGGCAACCGCCTGAAATCCACACACGAGCCTACTCTGTGTAAGACTAATGCTGAGGGGACGGTTTTTTTCCTCGGGCCTACGATGCTCACGTGCTGCCCACGTACCCGATACAGTCGATGTCGCTGACTTGAACAAAAACTAATATCACAGTTTCGGCTAATTTCTACGAAGGCATTCTGTATGCAAAGTGAGAGCGAAGCCGAGGTCTTCTTGCTCAAGACTAATAACAGAGCTTCGGGAATTCGAACGCTTCTTAAAGAGTTACCCTTAGATGACTACGAGCATAAAAGTGTGGTTTTGAAGGCGAATTACAACAGTGCTGATCCTTTTCCTGCTTCCACGCATCCTCACACTTTGGAGGCTATTGTTAAGGTTTTGAAGAGTGTTGATGTGGACAGTATAACGTTGGCTGAACGTAGCGGTATGGGTGTAACTAGGCGTGTTTTGGAAGAGATGGGTGTGTTTGAGCTGAGCGAAAGATTGAGGTTCAACATTATGGTAATCGATGACTTGGCTAAAGCGGAGTGGGCAAAGGTTGGGCCTGAAGGTACTCACTGGCTTAAGGGTTTTTGTATCGCGAAGTGTTTCTTGAAAGCAAATAAGGTTGTTCAAACCTGCTGTCTCAAAACGCACAGATTTGGCGGGCATTTCACATTATCTCTTAAAAATTCCGTAGGCGTTGTCGCCAGGAAGGTTCCCGGCGAAGTCTATGACTACATGTCGGAGCTTCACACATCACCATTTCAGCGGCAGATGATTGCTGAAATCAATAAACACTATACTGTTGACCTCGTTGTCATGGACGGAATTAGGGCGTTTGTAAGTGGCGGTCCCGAAAGTGGAGAAGTTGCTGAGCCCAATTTGCTGCTCGCCAGCACCGACAGGGTTGCCATTGATGCCGTAGGTGTGGCGATTTTGAAAGCGTATGGCGCGGCTGGAAAGGTGAGTAGCGGCAGAATTTTTGAGCTTGACCAACTTCGCCGTGCAGCTGAGCTTGGTATTGGCGTTTCGTCGATTGAGGAAATCCGACTGATACCTTTGAATAATGATTGTTTGAACGATGTTGAAAAGATTAATGTTGTCTTCGCAGCTGATGGATAGACGCTTTCTCCTGCAAGGAAAAGTAACTCGACCAGAAACAAACATTGCCTGGAATAACTTCTCAAGCTAATGTCAGGGCTTGGATTAGCTTCTGCATGCGTGCCCATGCAAGACTCCTACCTAACTACTAATTGCTGAAAATTGACCATGCCGAAAGCACGTGCAATATTGAATGATGTAGTTGCCATACAACAACATATCTTTAAGAACATAAGAACCACATTGTTCAACAAACAGTCTTCCCGATTTCCAGGGAGGTGAAAAATATTGTCTGAGAAATCAATTAACATAACAGAGAAAGTTACGAAGATAGGTGAAACAGTCGGTGAGTACAAAGATGCACTGGTCGCTGCTTTCAAAGATATGGATGTTGAGGTCAGGGACTGGAATTTCTCGGTGGGCAAAGTTGAAAATCAATACAACGTAGATGTCACTGTGAAATTGACGGTCAAGCCAAAAAAGAGTGCAACGCCTAAGAAGGAGTAACAGAAACACTCCACTGATTGCAGAAATCCATAGACACGTCAAGACTGCAACTCTTTTTCTCCTTAACCTCTGAGGAAGGTCGAAGGAGTGCGCGCCCCACTGAGACTTTTCTTTTAACTGTGCGCGATACGATTACACACAAGGCTGCAGAAACGACGCCGCCTATTGTGATATAAACAAATATCCACGGTTGGTTTGTCTGAATCGATATTGTTGCGGTGCTTGTAGAATTGTTTCCTGCTGCGTCTTGAACGGTCAACACAGCTGTGTAGATTCCGGGATTTAGGTATGTGTGGTTTGTCATAGGTCCGTAACCGGTTGTTCGATCTCCGAAGTCCCACTTGTGAATTATTATGTCTGTTTCATCGATGCTTTTGTTTGCATCGAACGATACAGGCAAACCTACGCTTGCTTTCTTGTCCGGTCCAGCATCTGCAACTGGTGCTTTTGTGTCAAGAGTTGTTGAGGCATTATAAGATGAAACTGTGCCTGCGGCGTCTCTGTATTGAACAATAACGCTTTTTGCGCCTTCTCCGTCCTGCAAACTCCAAGACTTTGAGTTGGTATGCTGCTCCCAAGCGGACCATGTTGAATTGTCGTTGGAGAATCGCATCTGGATCAGTCCAGAACCAGCATCTGTGGCTGATAGATTCAGATTCACGGCAACTGTATTCGTGTAAGTTGCTCCGTTGTTAATTAGTAATGAGCCTTGAGGAGCCAAGGTGTCTAGGATTATCCTGTCAAAATAGCTGGTGGAGAAGAGTCCTGCGTTATCTTTGACTTGGTAGTAGACCGTTTTCTCTCCGTCTTCGGAAGCCAAGGTCCAGGTTTCGGTAGATTTAGGAGTTTGCCATTGTTCTGTGTCCCATACGCCGTCATTGCTGAATCTGACCTGATAAACCCCGGATGCTGCGTCCGTTGATGTTAAACTTAGGGTGACAGAGGTTGAAGTCGTATACCTTGCTCCGTCATCTGTCTG
>CAYSOZ010000025.1:0-11528 GCA_964432815.1 uncultured Candidatus Bathyarchaeia archaeon | reverse complement strand
CGGCGGAGGCGGCGGTTACGGCGGCAGACGTGGCGGTGGCGGTTACGGCGGCGGCTATGGCGGTGGAAGAGACCGACGTGGCGGCGGCGGGTTCAGAGACAGACAAAGGTCATATTAAAGCCTCAAATCAAAACCGAACTCTTTTCTTCGCTTTTTTATTTTCCCATCTTTATATTTGAAACCAAAAAATTCTCTTGTCAAAATTCTTGGTGTTTAAGTGCTTTAGTAGGCGCAGGCACGATCTTTTCCAAGCAAAAAGTTAAAACATATCCGCCAAAACAATTTCTTCACAAGTGGAATGAGTTTTGGCCACAAAGAAAAACGAAAACAAGCCAACCGTAGAAGAACTACTCGCTAAAGCAAAAAAACCCGCATTGTTGGCTCCATCAATGCATGCTTTCTACGAAGGAAAAGTGCAAGTCATGCCAAAATGCGCCATAACCAGCACAGACGACTTTGCAATTTGGTATACTCCGGGTGTGGCTGCGCCTTGTAGGATAATCCAATCCGATCCTGAAAAATCTTTTGAACTCACTAATCGATGGAATTATGTCGCGGTTGTCACAGACGGTACACGGGTCTTAGGTTTAGGCGATATAGGACCAGAGGCAGCCATGCCTGTAATGGAGGGTAAGGCACTCTTGTTCAAATACCTCGGAGGAGTTGACGCGTTCCCCATCTGCTTGAGAACCAAAAACCCCGACGAAATTGTGCGCACATGTGAGCTTCTTGAACCGACCTTTGGGGGAATAAACTTGGAAGACATAGAGAAGCCCAAATGCTTCACTGTCCTAGAAAAGGCAAGGGAAAGACTGCATATTCCTGTCTGGCACGATGATCAACAAGGAACCGCAACGGTAATTTTGGCAGGACTGATCAATGCGTTCAAAATAGTTGGCAAAAAGCCTCGAGAAAGCCTGATAACACTCATCGGGACTGGCGCAGCCAACATGCGGACCGCATATGTGCTTATGAAATGGGGCGTCAAGCCTGGAAACATAATAATGGCGGATTCTAAAGGAGTGTTACATCCGGCCAGGAAGGATGTTAATGTGGAAGAAGACAAGTGGAAACACGATTTGGCTCAGAAAACTAACGGTGAAGGACGAACGGGCGACGTCTCTGAAGCATTCAAAGGGGCAGATGCAGTTGTCGCAGCATCAAAGCCAGGTCCGGATACAATAAAGAAGGAATGGATCAAAAGCATGGCGGATAAGGGGATTCTCTTTGCTTGTGCAAATCCCATACCCGAAATATGGCCTTGGGAAGCTGAAGATGCAGGAGCACTTATCGTGGCTACCGGTAGAAGCGATTTTCCTAATCAGGTAAATAATAGCCTGGGGTTCCCGGCTATTTTCCGCGGAGTATTAGACGTCAAGGCGAAGACCGTGACGGATGACATGTGTATTGCTGCTGCTCAAGAACTAGCGAAATTTGCAGAGGAACGAGGCATAACTGAAAAGGATATTTTGCCGAGAATGGAGGAATGGGAGGTTTTTCCGAGAGAAGCGGTGGCATGCGCTCTGAAGTCCATAGAGCAGGGAGTGGCGAGGGTAAAGCCGAGTCGACAAGAACTTCTCATGCGAGCTTCTGAAATAATTCAAAACGCCAGAAAGTCAACAGAACTTCTGATGAAGCAGAATCTAATCAAAAAGCCCCCTACAGAACAAGAGCTCCTGAAGTGAATTTGGAACACCTCAAAAGGGCGGACGGAGAGCTTTTGCCCAAATCATAGATGAGTTCTTATCGCGGCAGTATGAAGAGCTTTACTATGTTTCTTTTCTCCAGTCGCTTGAGGGCATCGAGGCACTCATCCTTTCTTTGCCCTTTAAGATCTAAATTTTGAATAATGTCTCCAACCGAGACATCTGTCTTTCCAAAATTCGTATGCCTTTTGTAGAGGTGATTTACAATTGACTTTTCAAGCTTGCCGCATCGCCACGTTGTGTTGCGTATCAGAACAACTATTGTTCGAACGAGGGTTTGCTCTTTGGCTTTTCTGCCTTGCGCGACTCCCATTTCTCCCCTACCGCAAGGTTTATTCTCACAAATGTTTTTAAACATTTCACCTTAGAACCATGTTGATAAAGTTTTCTGGGTTAAACAATTCTAAATCTTTGTATGTCTGCCCAACTCCAATAAACAAGATTGGCTTCTGTGTTACGTAAGTCACACTCAAAGCCGAACCCCCCTTAACATCCGCGTCTACTTTAGTCAATATCGTTGCGTCTATGCCTATGCATTTGTTAAACTCTTCCGCCTGAGTTACAGCGTCGTTGCCGATAAGGGAGTCGACTGTGAAAATTGTCAAATCAGGACACACAACACGTTTCACCTTCTGCAACTCGTTCATCAAGTTCTGGTTAGTCTGCATACGCCCTGCGGTGTCGATTAGGACGACGTTAGTCCCGTGTGCCTTGGCGTGGTTGATTGCGTCGTAGGCTACTGCCGCTGGGTCTCCGCCATAGACCCCTTTTATCATCTTAAGGCCCAAACGCTTTGCGTGTTCGTCTAACTGCTCAATAGATCCTGCACGATAGGTATCACTGGCTACAAGCAAAACCGAGTACTTCTTATCCTTGAAAAACTGAGCAATCTTAGCTATGGTGGTAGTCTTTCCTGTTCCGTTTATTCCCACAAAAAGAAGAACGAGAGGACTCTTATTGGCTCGTTTTTCGGCTGCACATTCCAATAGATCGAATCCTTTCTCAGCTAACATGACTTCGAGAAGAACCTGCCTTAGACTATTTTCGACTATTTTCCTTCGATCTTCCAACCGTTTGACCTGAACGCCGGTCAAACGCTTCTCAAGCTCATCGCATATTCGATCTGCCACCGGAAACGCTACATCGTTCTCAGCAAGAGTCATCTTAAAATCTTCGAGAATAGGACGCAGGTTCTCAGACTTGAGTTCGATTGTTGTGACCTTGTTAACGAGCCCCTTCAGCCCTGACTTGAGCTTATCAAACATTGCCCGGAGCTTTCCCCTCTCTTGCCGAGGACAGCAGACTCTCAAGCCTATTTCTACTAACGTTAATTCTTTCGGCGACTTGCCCGAATTGCTGCTGAGCCGAAACCATAGTCTTCTCTAACTCATCTAAACGTTCTTTGACCATGTTCTTGGCTTCAGTTAGAGTTTTTTCCACGGACACGCCCGACCCCAAGCCAATAACAACTTTGTTAGACTCAGCAAGTTTGACTTTGATGTAGGAACTTCCCCCTATGGGAATGAGGAGTTCTGCGTTCTCCTTCTCTTTTTCCATGCCGTCGAGGGTCATATTAGCGTAAGTAAGATCAGTGATCGCCGCATTCAACATTGTTATGCGCTGTTGCAGCGTCTCAGCTGTCTGCTCCAGAAACCGCATTTCTATGCTAAGCCTGCGAAGTTCTTCTTCGTCTTTGGGTCTGACAGCCACGGTTTATTCACCAATAACGATTTTTTTCAGAATTGGGTTCTCGATTTCTTCAGTTGAGATTTCTTCCACGTCTAATATACTGATGTGGTATCTTCTGACGCGGTGTTTGCTGCCTATTTCCGCGTAAACCGTTTCTACCGCATGTTCGGACTTTTCAGCCAACACTTCTTTTGAAAACGGCGTCTTCAGGTTTGGCTTGCTGATTTCGCCGGTTACTTTGAAAACTTTCAATCCAAATCAACTTCCTGCACAACATCCAGTGCGTTCCCAATAATAAACATCTCGGGTCCTGTAGTCATAGAACCAGCTACGGCAGCGTATGAATTGGCTATCAATCCTGTCCCGACATAGGGGATGCCGCAGTTGATTGTGCCGACATCAATCGGGACTTTGAAGACTCCTTCCAAAACCTTACGTTCGTCGTCTTTTAAAAGCGGATGTGCCAGTACGCCCTTATTGGTCGCCACTGCCAATGAACCCACATATGGCAGGCCGGCAATTTCGCTTGGAACAGCGTTAACATTTAGCGTTTCGGCGATCTGTCTTATTTCGTTCTCTTTGAAGCGGGGGTCAACAAGTGCACCGTAATCGTTTGCCAATACTAGGTTACCATACGCGGTCTTCTTGGTTTCCATGACCGTGATGTTACCTTCAAAACATGATTTGATCGTGGCTAGTTCCTCTGCGCGTACGGAATTTGGAAGCAGTATTCCGTTTGAGTTTGCGCAAGCCAATGCGCCTATCAGCACCGAACCACTGATGCTTGTCTGAATAAGCTTAACTTTCAGCCATTCGGCTGTGCGTTCGGCTTTCTCCTTTGGAACCATCTTTGGGATTAAAACAAACCTGTCCGTGGCAAGCGAGTAAACACCTATGCTTGGGCTCCCAACGATGCTAGACAGGTAAACGGCCAAGGATTATTCTCCTTCAGCCAAAAAAACGGTAACATTACCATCCTTGTCTTTTGCCGTGCGCACCCGTATCTTTCGGGGAGGTTTCTCTATTCCTTTGCTCCAGACTCTTTCGTTGACTTCTTTGCTCACTATGAGCGTGGGCATTTCTCCTCTTTCCTCTTCCTCCACACGCACTTCTAACTTCATGTGTTTAGTTATGAATTCTCTGATCATGTGCATGGCGCGGGGAGCACGTTTTTTCGGAGGTCGAATCCAAGCTTTGGCCAGGGGGATAGTATAGACGCGTTCTTCGACTATTTCTTCCTCTTTCTCTTTCTTTTTCTTTTCTGGCTTTTCGGCTTCCTCTTCTTCGGTCGGAATCGCAGTTTCTTCGGGTTCATCAGTTTCTTCTGATGGTTTCTCTTCTAAAAGTTCCTCGACTTCCTGCTCGACGCTCTTGTCGGTCTCAGCCAGCCCACCTTTTGTTTCGTCGGCGATCTCTTCAGGCATTTGATTTTCTTCCATGTGTTCGATTCTCCTACGCCTTTATTTTTCCTCTTCTCCAGTTTCTCTGTCGCTTAGGGTTTGTCCTGACTTTTCCACTTGTCCTGGCTATTACCCAAGTTGGAACAGACTTTTTCTCCTTGTTAGCTTTAGATAATCTTCGTTTTTTAGCTGGAGGTTTAACTCTTGCCATTTTCTTCAGATCCTTCTTATTTTTATGTCTCTTTTTCGAGATTGAAGCTGGATGAGTATTTGTTTCAGTTGAGCGTCTGACAATGGTATGGGCAATTTACCCGTTTGCGCCAACTGTATCAGTTGCAGTTCCAGCTGTTCCGTGAATTCCGCCTTAACCATCTTAAGGTTCGTCAGTCTTTGCCTGGCTTCAGGTGAAAGTATTTGTTTGAGCAACTCTTGTTTTTGCGCTTCGAGCTGCTTTGCTTCCTGCGATTGCTTTTGCTCATCGGTTACTCTTTGCTGAAGGGACGAGAGTTTCCTTTTACGGATAGCCTCAAGCTCTTCATCTGACATCGCTTACTCGCCTTGATATTTCTTGAGTTCTGGAGCGGTTTTGACCAGATCTTTCTGCAGGTCTTCGGCTACGTCCTGTAGAAGTTTTCTCCCTTTCGGAGACATTATTCTTCCTTTGATACTTGCTTTTTGAATTAGACCCGCCGCCTCAAGCTGCTGCAGAGATTTGCGAACATTGCTGCCGCCTGCTTTAGATGCGTGATTGGGTCTTACGGTGAAGCCTTTTCTTCCACCATAGTCTGCTCGCAGTTTTTCCAGACCTATGGGACCGTGAACGTAGACCTTACGAAGTATCGATGCGCTGCGTGTATACCACCAGTATTGGTTTTGTGGCTGTTTTTCAACGTGCGAGCCAGTTTTTGCCACGGCGGCCCATGCAGGTGGTTGCACTTCGTCTACATTCTCTTTCAGATATTTAGCTAGTTTTTCGATGAATTTTGATGCTGGAACGTCATGAGGATTTGCCAAGATACTTGGTTCCTTTTGTTTTTCTCTGCAGTAAAATCAATAAGCCTCATATAAATATTCTCTGGAGAGTTTACAGGCTCCTAAACCTGTAAATCATAATATTGTAGATGCAGTGGACGACATTTTACGCTATCAAATTCAAGACCTCTCCTAAAGGAATTGGAAAGTCTGTTTCTGTCGTAGAATTATCCGCCAACCAGTTAATGATAAATACTAATCCTTGAAGTATCTTAGATGGAAACGTGATGCTACTAAAAGAGAAGTTACTCTTCCTCATTACTTTGATCTTACTCGCGGGGTTCATTTATGGTGCGCAGGCTTCGCAGACTGATACCGTATCATTCAGCAGCGCTGGGGTCACAATAAATTCGACATTTCCCGAGGAAGCTCACCCTTTAGAAGTTGTGTCGCATAACGTAACAATAACGTCCACCAGTCCTGTGACTCTGCGGTCTGTTACGATAGTAGTGAAAGCCCAACAAGGTCAAAGTTGGCAGGAAATTTATAATGGCACTGACACGTTAAGTCAACCGTTGCCTAGGAGTTATAATCTGCAAATAACGCTGCCTCAATGGGTTAATGGACGGCTTTACTGTTCAATTCTTGTTCGCACAGGCAATGTGGGAGACCTATCAGCCACTTTCTATAGTGCAATTGTAAGCGAAGTGACTTTCAGCGAAATTCAAACCTTGTACTATCAGATATTGGCCAACTATAGCAGCCTAGAATCAGACAACACAGCACTTTTGAGCCGGTACAACAAGTTGCTGGTGAACTGCAGCAGCCTTCTGGCAGATTACGACACATTGCGTACACAGCATAGCAACTTGAGTTTGGCGTACGACTCACTAAGAAGCGAATACGACAGAATAAACCAGACTTACGAAAACGAAACTGATGGAATGCGACAAATAATAAGTTCCTCAGAAAATGAACTTATGATCGACAGAATGATTATTGCAGTATTGGTTGTTGCGGTCGCGGTCTTGGTAATATCAACAGTATACACCAAGAGAAAAGCGAGCGCGCCTTACGTTGTCGTGAACAAGGAGACTGTAGCTTTCAGATCTGACGCAAACCAGACTCATTTGAACCTGGTAGTCTAGTGCTCTATGTCTGAACCTTCTTGTGTCGCCTGTAGAGTATGAAAACATGTCCTCTGATTTCTACCAATGACGAGCAGGTCTGTTCAGCAGCCTTTGACGCGATGGCGAGGGCTGTGTCGGTCTGCAGTGCAGTGGGTAATATCCTAATCTTGACCATTTTGTTTCTTGTTAATTGATTTTCTATCTCACTTGATACCTGAGGCGTCAAGCCATCCTTACCAACCCATATGGTAGGCTTCTCGTCTTTCAACACATGTCTAACGTGACGTTTCATTCGAGTAGTGATCTTGCTCAAATCCATCTTTCTCCTTCTTCTTCCTTAACAGTATTCGCGTCTGGTGACTACAATTGAGGCAGGTTATCACAACGTGTGGCTCTCTTCTTTGTTTTATCCTCACTCGGCAATTCTCTCCCTGAATGAGCAAAGTATTGCAGTTCCTGCAAAATTGGCGCTTGTATTCGACAGGTAGGCGCAATCTTGCCGACATGGCGATCTTTCTAGCGGTCTCGACATATCGACTTGATAATTGAGGGTCTGTGTTGTGGAACTTCCTGGCTTGTTGAAAGAGAACGTTTATGCGTTGTTTTGCTATTTGCCGGACATTGGATTTCATTCTTGTTGATTTGCCTCAAGTTTTCCATTATTCATGTCGCGAATGTTATAGTCTTGGGTTCTTTGTATTCATAATTCTTTTGTTTCCGGATGAATCTTCTTGACTTCGCTTGAAATCTGGGAAGAGTTTTTGATTTGGAAATTTCTTGCTATTGCCCATTTTGCGAGTGCCTGATTATTACCCAAAAAGGTTTGTGCTAAGATATTTGAAGCCGTGATCCCCGAAGATTGTTACGATCAAACCTTCATCGAGGACTCTGGCTTTCTGAATGGCGCCCCACATGGCGGATCCTGAAGAGATTCCTACGAAAAGTCCTTCTTTCAATAGCAGATTTCGTGCCGTATCGTAGGCATCATGATCTTCAACCATAATCATTTCGTCTATTTCGCTATGCTTGCATATCTCGGGGCAGAATTTATGCTGATTAAGAAGCCCTTGTTGCTTGCTTTCTTTGCTGGAAGGTTGAACGCCTATTATTTTGACACTCTGTTTGAAGGCTTTTAGTCTTCTTGCCACGCCCATTATTGTCCCAGAAGTGCCGATTCCGGCCACGAAGTGTGTTATTTTTCCTTCCGTTTGTTCCCATATTTCCTCGCCTGTGGTTTGATAATGAGCTATCCAATTCATGTCATTGGCAAACTGGTCCGTCATGAAATATTGTCGGTTTTCTGCCATTTTTCTTGCTTTCTTCACTGCTTCTTCTTCTGTTGAAACAAGAACGAGTTTGGCTCCAAGCAGTTTCAGGATCTTCTTGCGTTCTTCGGAAACAGACCTGGGTAACACGATTTCGCACTTATAACCTTTGAGGGCTGCAACCCAAGCAACACTTATTCCTGTGTTTCCAGAAGTGGCTTCCAGAACAGTCTTGTCTTTGGTTAATCTTCCCTCTTTCTCTGCGTCTAATACCATCTTTAGGGCTATTCTGTCCTTCAATGAACCCATGGGGTTAGAGCCCTCCAATTTCGCATAGATTTTCACGCTATGGTTTGGAGACATGTTATTTATTCGGACCATGGGTGTTTTGCCTATCAATTCAAAAACGTGGTTGGCGCATTTCATCTCTCATCTTCACAACACAAGAGCTGTTATGGAAGAGGTAGAAATCTATTTTGTTTTGCTCTGTTATTATGTCTAAGAAAACAGCAGCGTCATTCCAAGGGATATCTTTTTCCTTCGCTGATTTTCTTCTCTACGTCCTTGATGCCTGCTTCTCCTCCGGCTAGAATTCTGAGCCATAGGTAAAATTCAGTTTTAGATATCTCTTTCAGGAGTCTGCCGTTTTGGTCGCCAGCGTAGTATCTTGCGGGTTGTTGAGGAGCATGAAAAAGCTTCGCATAGAATATTCGGTTTTCAATCGTTATCTTGCTGGAACATCCTCTTGTTTCAGCATCAGCGTAGTCCACGTGATAGATCATAAGCTAGACTTCCTTCTGATAAACGGTTTTCACTGTTTACTTAAGGTTTTTGTCGAGAATGGAAAGATTCATGCAGGTTCAACCCACAATTGAAATGTTGAGTGGGAGGCCTTCGTTTCATGATTCCTAAAGTCAAGTTCTAATGATTTTGTTCGTACTGAAGTCATGGTTTCAAAGAGGCTTGCGTCTTTTTCCTCTTTTGGACATTGTAAGAATCATGACAGCGGCTGCGTGAGAGCACTGTCCTTTTGTCCTGAATCCGGGGCAATTGCAGCTTACTTTTCCAGTGTAGGGCTTAACCACTGTGTATGTTCCATGGTCTCCAACAACATTGTAGGTTCCTTCGGCCAGTAGTTCAATTCTACCACTTTCCACGAGTTTTCTAGCTTTCTCTAACATCCTTTCCATGGCCATTTCATTGCCAACTCGATCTGTGAAGACCTACAATAACCAAAGCCTGAAAGGATTATTAAAGCACGCGATTTGACAGTTTTTTTGCAGCAATATCGTAAACTTGCATGGAAAACAATTATACGGGTAAATAGAATTGTTTGAGAAGACAGGTTGACAAGTGTGTTCAGCGTTTACAGCGGAATGTCCAAAGAGGCAAAATACTTAATCTTGGCAGCCCTTTTGCCGTCAGTCGCTTACGGTATGTTCTATACCGATATATCCTATTTTCTCACCTACGTCCAAGGAGTCTCGGCCGTTTTCATGGGCCTAGTGTTAACTGTGATGGGGATCTCAACTTTTGTTGCCAGCATTCTTCTTGGAACTGTAGCAGATATTTATGGCAGGAAGAAAATGCTTATCGCAGGCAATGTCCTTGCCAGTGTAATTCTCGCTGTCTTCGCCGTAACAACAGACCCGATACTCCTACTAGCTGCGGCCATACTTGAAGGAATCTCGGAAGGTGCAGCCTTGGCATCGAGTAGTGCGCTACTCGCAGAGAAAGCAGGTGATGAAATGAGAAACAGTGTCTTCTCATTCTACGCTTTTGCACAAAGCATTGCCTGGGGCGTCGGAAGTCTCTCAGTGCTCGGAGTAGCAGTCTTCGAACTCGGATCGTTCACGGATAAGGAAAGCCACGTGATGCTTTACATCTTACTGGCAATTTTGAGTCTGTCTTCAACACTCATCATGCTGAAAGTGAATGAGTCGGAAAGACTCAGAAGAAAAAGCGCGGGACTAAGGGATTTGTTTCCTAGAAAATCAAGAGCCGTCTTAACAAAATACGTCATAACCGGTGCGATAGTGGCTTTTGGAGCAGGAATGGTGGTTCCGATAATGACGTATTGGTTTCGTCTGCAGTATGGGATTTCTGATAGGATAAGTTCACCCATTTTGGCTGTCTCGAGCATACTAATTGGTGCTGCAACTCTGCTTTCGCCTTTGGCAGCCAAAAGATTTGGCCTTGTAAAAGCTGTAGTCATAACCCAGGCAGCATCAACTTTCTTCATGTTTGCCACACCTCTCTCTCCCAATTACATTCTGGCAGGAATTGTCTACAGTATGAGAGCCCTCCTTATGAATATGGCAAGTCCTCTTTCGCAGTCTATGATAATGGGCTTAGTAGCTGAGGATGAGAGAGGCGCTGCATCCGGCATAAGCGGGGCGTTATGGAGACTGCCCAACGCGCTAAGCACGTCTATAGGAACTTCGCTTATGTTTATTGGTTTTCTTTCTGAACCGTTTTTTATTGCAGGCCTATTATACGTAATTTCGATTGCGCTGTTTTGGTACTACTTCAGAGAAACAAAAATGCCTGAAGAAAAAGGCTATTCGCCCTGAGGGGAGTTGCAGATTCGCCTTTTGAGCCCGCGTATTCAGATCCGACTTCCCTTAATTTGAGCCGCTTCTTCGACGATGGATAAGATCTTCACTCATATTCGTGATTATGGAAAAAACGGGCCATGTTCCACATCGGACAAAGCACGCGATTAACTCCGATAGGTTAAACATATTAACCCTGAGCAACGAAGTTGTGTCATTCAAAGGTGACCTTTATGCATTCTCAATCTCAGCCTAAGGCAAGCATGCGAACCAGGTTGGCGAACGGCGATTTTCTAAATCTGACTGTTTGGTCTGGAAGGAAAGATCCTGACGCCGAAGTCATCACCGTTCAGGTTCGCCGTCTAGTTGGTGATCAATGGGAGACAGTCGGAAAGTTGGCTGCTTATCGAACCAGTGATGGCAACTACTCGCAGCTTCCTGAAAGACCTGAAGGCTCAAAATCTCCCCAAAAATGACTATTTGACATCGAGTCCTCATAGCTAAAGAGCGAGTGCTACATGCTATTCAATAGCGTATTGGAATCGTTCCGGAAACGCCTTCGTCTCCAATTTCCTTCCACATATTATATGACTAGCTGCTTTAGTTGCAGTTCCATATGATTTATTACACATCACTACATTGCGCTAGTTTTTCCTTCTTCTGTAAATAACTATCGCGGCAACAATGATCATTGACAGAGCGATAACAGCGGTCGCCGTTTCAATCGTAATTTTTGGAGTTGGAACTGGTGGAGCTGCGATGCTTTGAATTAGAGGATACCGGTCTCGGTTCTGAACATCGATCGTGTAAA
>CAYSOZ010000024.1:0-11944 GCA_964432815.1 uncultured Candidatus Bathyarchaeia archaeon | reverse complement strand
GAAGAAACAACCTCCTGCTCGAGAGGCACAGACGAAGAAATGACAGTCGACGAAATCGTGCGCATCGCAAAAATAGCTATTAGTCTAGGTATCACGCGAATCAAGCTCACTGGTGGAGAACCGCTTATGCGGAAAGATCTCTGCGAAATCGTCAAAAGAATTGCCTCTGTACCTCACCTCCATGATCTTTCTTTAACAACAAACGGCGCAATGCTTGGCTTTCAAGCAAAAGAACTGTATGAATGTGGACTGAAGCGCGTAAACATCAGCCTTCCAACTTTGAACGCAGAGATATACCATAAACTCACTGAAGGAAAAATCCAAAACGTGTTGGAAGGCGTTGATTCTGCAGTGGCGGCTGGATTATATCCGGTCAAACTGAACATGGTTGTCTTAGAAGGCGTCAATGTAGATACGATTCCTGATATGATGGATTATGCCAGACGAACAGGGACTATTCTGCAACTCATCGAGCTTGACCCGGTTAACGTTGACGAGTCATACTTCTCACTATACCACAAAGCATTGGATGAAAATGAAAAGATGCTGAAGCAGAAAGCCTTGCGTGTTGAAACCAGAAGGTACATGCACAATCGCCACGTTTATCACCTTCCCGACGTCACAGTAGAGGTTGTACACCCTACTGAAAACAGCAGTTTCTGCCAGCACTGCACAAGATTAAGAGTGACCAGCGACGGAAAACTCAAACCCTGCCTTATGAGAAATGACAATTTGGTTGACCTTCTCACACCCATACGTCTCGGCGCAAGCGATGAGAAATTGAAAGAGCTTTTCATCCGCGTGAATGATCGAAGAGAACCTTATAACAAAGCGCCTTTTTGCAGGCAAATTTGATATGTAAGAACATAGTCTCCAGCCTCATCGAATCATTCCCCGCGTTTTCCATGCATGAAAAGAATGTTTTTATCTATTTTGTATATTATCTACTCCACTCAAGGTGCTTAGTTAATGGGCAAAGGATCAGGATTTGGAAAAGTAATCTTGTTCGGGGAACACTTTGTCGTCCACGGTGTGCCTGGAATCGTTTCTGCCATTGACTCGACAACTGACGCAGAAGTGAAAAAAACCGGAAAAGGCATCAAAATAGAAGACGAAAGAAAGACGGCGAAGGGCTACAGCGAAGAAAAACGGCTTCAACAATTGGAGTCAATTGAGAGAATACTTAAGACAATGGGGATAGATCCGGAGACACCATTGAACATCTGGATTGGCGGAAGTCTTCCAGGGTTCAGCGGACTTGGTGCTTCAGCGGCAAGCAGCGTCGCAATCGCTAGAGCAATCGCCCAAGAACTCTGCATGAGTTTTTCAGATGAAAAAATTAATCAAATCGCCTATGAGGCTGAAAAGGCCTATGCTGGAAACCCTTCAGGTATTGACAATACAGCAGCAACTTTTGGTGGATTGCTATGGTTCAGGAAGAACTTTGGAGACGGATCAGACATCATCGAGAAGCTGGCAATACAAAAACCTGTTGAAATTGTTATAGGCAGCACGGGAATTGTAGCGAACACCAAAGCCATGGTTGAAGGCGTAGCAGAGAGGAAAAGGAAAAATCCGCAGAAATATGATTTGCTTTTTAGACGAGCGAAAGAGGTGGCTTTCGCCGGCAGAAAAGCACTCCTGGAGTTTAACCTCAAAAAGGTGGGCAAACTCATGGATGAGAATCATAATTTGTTACAGGAAATCGAAGTCTCGTGCGACAAACTTGACCATCTAGTTGATGTCGCAAGGGAGCAAGGTGCCTACGGCGCAAAACTCACTGGTGGTGGCGGCGGAGGCTGCATGACTGCATTAACACCCGGTATTGAATTGCAGGAGAAAGTAGCGAAAGCCATTGAGAAAGAAGGATTCGAAGTACTGCGGACAAAAGTCGGGGTCCAAAAATAATAAAGAGCAGCCATCATTAATAGGAAACAAGGTTGAATAAGCTTGAATTTTAGAAATTTCCTGAAACAGCTCGACGAAAGTGGAAGATTAACTCGAATAAGGAAAGAAGTGTCAACCGAGTATGAGATGGCGGGAGTTTTAGATGCCCTCGGCGAGAAGCCGATAATCTTTGAAAGGGTGAAAGAAACGAACATATCTGTTGTTGCGGGTTTGCTGTCCTCAAAAGACCTGATTTCCGGAGCCCTAGGCATAGAGAGAAACGAATTGCTGCATAAGTTGGCTTTCGCACTGGAAAATCCTGTTCCGCCGGAAACGGCTAGCAGAGGTGAGTGCCAAGAAATAATAGAGCAAGACGTGGACTTGACCAGACTGCCAATTATGCGCTACACAGAAAAGGACGGGGGAAAGTACATTGCATCCGCTGTGGCCATCGTACGCGACCCTGAATTTGGCAGCCGAAACATGTGCTTTCACAGACTGATGCTTCTCGATAGGAATCATTTAGCAGCAAGAATCGTCGAGAACCGAGGAACGGACACAGCCCTCAAGAAAGCGGGCGGTCAGCTAGACGTCGCATTTTGCATTGGAAACTCCACTGCTGTCCTTCTCGCAGCATCCACAACGCTGCCGATGGGTGCAGACGAATTGGGAATGGCAAATGCTCTGGAGAGAACGGAGTTGCTGAAATGCAGGACTGTAGACCTTGAAGTGCCCAAAGACTGCGAATTCGTTATTGAAGGACGCATAACCAATCAGAAAGCAGCGGAGGGACCATTCCTGGACACGACAGGAACCATCGATCGAGTAAGGCAGCAGCCAATCATCGAAGTCAAATGTATTACTCACCGAAAAGATCCGATTTATCAAACAATCCTCCCAGGTAGAAGAGAACATCAATTCTTGATGGGAATGCCTAAAGAGCCTTCAATCTTCAATCAAGTCAACAAGGTTTCCGAGTGCAAAGACGTCTACATAACGCCCGGCGGCTGCAGTTGGCTACACGCAGTTGTGCAGATAAAGAAGAGAAAATCAGACGATGGGGAGAAAGCGATAGCCGCCGCCTTCGAAGGACACAAATCATTGAAGCACTGCGTCATAGTGGACGATGACATAGATATTTACAACCCCCACGACGTCGAATGGGCTATTGCAACAAGATTCCAAGCCGACAAAAACGCTATCATCCTGCCGAATCAGCCTGGCTCATCTCTGGATCCGTCTGGAGACTTAACGGAAGGAAAAAAGGCAACCACGTGCAAGATGGGCTTGGATGCTACCGTTCCCTTTGGAAAAACAGACAAAAGCTTCACTAAAGAACAATATCGAAAAGTCGATCTGAACAAGTTGATGTGATCAAATAATGTACCTGACGGAAGAAGAGCAACGAATGCTAGAAGGAGAGGAAGGCTATGCCGTCCGGAAGAGCATGGAGATACTTGTGGCCCTTGGCGACATCTATGGTGCAAAAAGCCTGATTAAAGTTGGCAGCGTCCAGGTGGCAGGCGTTTCATACCACAACCTAGGTGACGCAGGACTAGAATTCCTGAATGAATTGGCAAAGGACGGACGAGTCAAAGTGCTCACCACGCTGAACCCCGCGGGGATGGACTTGGAGAACTGGCAACAATTGGGCATAGGCAAAGAATTCGCTGAAAAACAAAACCTCGTCATAGAGGCATTCAGTCGAATGGGTATCCTTGTTTCATGCACATGCACACCATATTTGATTGGAAATCTTCCTCGTTACGGAGAACACATTGCTTGGTCCGAATCCTCTGCAGTAACGTTTGCCAACTCGGTAATAGGAGCAAAGACGAACAGGGAAGGAGGACCCTCGGCGCTAGCAGCAGCCTTTGTCGGCAAGACACCTTGTTATGGCTTGCATTTGGACGAGAATCGATTCCCAGACATACATGTTCAAGTAGACGCGAAATTGGGCAAACTTTCCGATTGGGGTGCCCTGGGTTACAGTATTGGCAAAAAAGCCGAAAACAGAATTCCCTACATAACAGGCATAAATGACGCGGAACTGGATGAGTTGAAGTCTTTCTGCGCTTCAGTGGTGACTTACGGATCCAAACCGCTTTTCTATATGAGAGGAATAACTCCGGGCGCTGAGAACTACACAGCTCCAAGTGAGACGGTAGTAATCGGGCAAAACGACATCAAAGAAGCCTACGATAATATTAACGATGAAGTCAGCGACATCGACTTCGTTTGCATTGGCTGCCCCCACTGTTCAATCAAAGAAATCGCCCAGATTGCAGAACAGCTTAAGGACAGAAAAATTATTGAAAAAACTGAATTCTGGGTAGCGACTTCACGTTCTGCGAAACAGCTCGCAGACAAGCGCGGTTACACCAATGTGATCGAAAAGGCGGGTGGAAAATTCGCATGCGACACTTGTATGGCGGTAGCTCCGCTCAAGGGCAGGTTCAAAGCCTTGGCTACTACTTCGGCAAAAGGATGTTTCTATTCAAGACAGAATGACATGAAAACCAAAATGGGCAGTATAGAGGAATGCATAGAAGCAGCGGTGACAGGAAAATGGAATTTAAAGGAAGAATAATCTCAAAAGGCAAAGCCGTTGGCGAAGCTCTTGCAACCACGCAGGCTATCTCATTTTACGGTGGAGTTGACCCGAACACTGGTGAAGTTATCGAAAAGGGACATGAACTACAAGGAAAAAGCGTAAAGGGCAAGATACTTGTCTTTCCCAACGGGAAAGGATCTACAGTAGGCTCCTATACGCTTTACAGAATGAAGAAAAACGATACAGCTCCATCAGGAATAATCAACAAGGATTGCGAGACCGTGGTTGCTGTTGGGGCGATAATTTCAGAGATACCCTGTGTAGACAAAATCGATATCTCACAGATCAAAACGGGGGATACCGTTAGAATAAAAGATGACACGGTCACAATACTGCAACATTAATCAGCAAGTAACTCGTAGAACGAGTTGAGGAATGTAGATTTGAGCGAGACAAAACCTATAGTCCTGAAGATCGGCGGTTCAGTGATAACAGACAAGAGCGGGGAACTCGCCGCGCGAACCGAAGCGATCAACAGAATCTCAGAAGAAATCGCTAAAGCCAACGTGAAAAAACTTGCAATAATTCATGGTGGCGGTAGCTTCGGTCACCCCACGGCGCAAAAATATGGCATAAAAGAAGGACTGCGAGAAGAGACACAGAAAGTAGGTTTTGCAGAGACTCATCACGTCATGACCGTTCTCAACGGCTTGCTCATGGATTCACTTGTGTGGCACAATATTCCAGCAGTAAGCCTGGCGCCATCAGGCTGTGTAATCACTGAAAACGGCAGAATCAAGTCATTTGATGACACCATCCTGAAAACCTATCTGAATATGGGGTTCACACCAGTTCTCTACGGAGACCCTACCTTAGATGACAAGTTAGGTTTCACAGTTCTGTCCGGAGACCAACTCGTCTCGCATTTGGCAATTAGGTTAAACGCAAGCAGAATAGTCATCGGGGTTGACACCGATGGAATCTACAGTGCAGACCCGAAAATAGATAAGAATGCTAAATTATACGCACGTCTAGGTTTGGATGAACTGGGTAGAATTAAGGAAAGACTAGGCAAATCACACTCGCCTGACGTGACTGGTGGCATGCTGGGGAAAATTACTGAGCTCTTTCCAGCTGTGGAACGGAAAATTCAAGTAATCATTTTGAACGCGGGGAAGCCCAATCGCCTTTACAGAGCTCTGAAAGGAGAAGAGGTAGAAGGTACGATTATTGAGAAGGAGTAAGATTGTCTGAAGAAACGAGAAAACGCAAGGCGGACCATATTAGGATTTGCCTGGATCAAAAAGCTCAAGCTAAAAAAATCACAGCTGGATTCGAAGACCTTCGATTTGTGCACAGAGCTTTACCCGAAATTGATAAACACAAAATCGAATTGGCAACGACATTTTTAGGTCACAGATTTTCTGCGCCACTTTTTGTGGGCGCCATGACTGGGGGAACACCTAAATCTGCGCGTATAAATGCCGCGATAGCTGAAGCTGTCGAGAAACTAAATTTGGGGATGGGAGTCGGGAGTCAAAGAGCAGCCATCGAAGACAAAAAACTGGAAGAGACTTATTCCATAACGCGAAAGAAAGCGCCTAACGCCTTCCTTGTCGCGAACATTGGCGGAGTACAACTAGTCCACGGTTATGGCCTGAAAGAAGTGAAAAAAGCCGTCGAAATGATCGACGCTGATGCAGTAGCGATACATTTGAATACGCTGCAAGAGGCTATCCAGCCTGAAGGCCAGACAAACTTCAACGGAGTACTTGCAAAAATCAGGGAAATCGCTGGAGAGATTGAAAAGCCGGTGATCGTAAAGGAGACCGGATCAGGTATCTCCGCTGAGGAGGCGAAGAAACTGGAAGCCGCAGGCGCTAAAGCTATAGACATCGGTGGTGCAGGGGGCACCAGTTTTGCAGCGGTCGAGTACTACCGTGCCGAGGGAGAAGGAAAAGCCTATCAAAGCGCCTTGGGCGAGAGTTTTTGGGACTGGGGAATACCAACAGTCGTCAGCCTTGTAGAAACCGTAAGGTCAGTAAAGATCCCGATAATTGCCTCAGGCGGAGTCCGCTGCGGCACAGATGCAGCAAAGGCTTTAGCACTCAACGCCGATTTGGCAAGCGTTACTCAGCCGGTGCTTGAAGCCGCGGTCAAAGGATCTACAGAGGTGGAAAGACTACTCTCGTCAATAACGGAGGAGGTTCGTAACGTCATGTTCTTGGTAGGGGCGGACAAAGTTGAAAGTCTGGCAAGAGTCCCGATCGTAATAACGGGAAATACAGCTGAATGGCTGAAAACAAGAGGCTTCGACGTTGATGAAAGCGCCAGAAGAGGAGCGAGCTGAGCGGTTGAAAGCTGCGAAATTTCTTGAAGAAAAAGCCCCCTTGATCGATAGAGCTATTGAGAAGTATATTCCTAGAAAGATCACCGAAGATTCTGTCGTCTTCAAGATCATTCCTCCGATGTACAGTCACAACTTGGAAACGTTGAACAAAGCAATCGCCGAACCGATTTGGGAGATATTGGACCGAGGCGGAAAAAGGTGGCGCCCCGCTCTCTTCTTGCTTATTTGTGAGATACTGGGCAGGAACTCCGACGACTATTTGGATTTTGCCATAATCCCCGAAGTTGTTCACAACGGAACACTCATTGTTGATGACATAGAGGATTCTTCGGAGCTTCGAAGAGGGAAACCTTGTACTTAAAGGCTTTTCGGAGTAGATATAGCGGTTAACGCGGGAAACGCTATGTACTTCCTTCCGCTTCTGCCTCTGATGGAGAAGAAAGCCCAGTTATCCCCGGAAACACTGCGTGACGTCTACGAAGCTTACGTGCAAGAGATGATTAATCTCAGTATGGGACAAGCCATGGATATTGCATGGCACAAAGGCATAGCCAACGCTGACGTTCTTGACGAGAAGGATTACCTACAGATGTGTGCGTACAAGACTGGCACTTTGGCACGTATGGCGGCCAAGCTTGCGGCGGTCCTATCGGGTGCAAATAACGATCTAGTTGAGAAGCTTGGACGTTTTGCGGAAAGCATCGGCGTCGCATTTCAGATGCAGGATGACGTCTTGGACCTGACGGGAAAAGAGTTTTCGGTAAAGAAGGGTGGAGTCGGACAAGACATAACTGAAGGAAAACGAACCCTTATGGTTATTCACACATTGAAAAAGGCAAACAATACAGACAAAGAGAGGCTTATTCAGATTTTAAAGATGCACACTTCAGATCAACAGCTTCGTTACGAAGCTATCGCGATAATGCAGAAGTACAAAAGCATAGAATATGTGAAGGAAACATCCGCGCGGTTGGTTGAAGAGACTTTGGGAGAAGCGGGAAAACTTCTGCCGACGCGACAGGCCAAGGAAAAACTAAAAGAGTTCGCAGAATTCTTGGTAAAGAGAAACATCTAGTCTTTGGACGAGCGAAAAAAAAATTGGCACTTGCTGATGATAAAGAACTCAAGAACCTTGTTCTAAAGGTCGCCATGTTGAATGCAGTCCAACATGGTGGCAAAGCGCAAGCAGGAGCTCTGACTGGTAAGATCATAGGCGAAAAACAGGAACTCAAAACAAGAGCAAAGGAACTTGCTGCTTTAATCCAAGAGGTTGTTAACGAAGTTAACAATTTCTCAATTGAAGAACAGAAACACATAGTGCTGCAGAATTGGCCCGAAAGCCTCAAAAAGGAAAAAGTTGAAGAAGAAAAGCACCTTCCACCTTTGCCTAACGCTGACAAATATGTCAGGGTCGTCACCCGTTTTTCACCAAACCCAGACTGTGTTTTACATTTGGGTTCAGCCAGAGCCATAATCCTAAGTCATGAATACGCACGCATATACGATGGCAAATTCATTTTGCGATTTGAAGACACTGATCCTAAGGTTAAGAAGCCAGTCTTAGAATTCTATAGCAAAATAAGAGAAGACTTGGCTTGGCTCGGATGCAAAATAGATGAGGAACACATCCAGAGCGATAGGCTTCCCATATACTACCAGTACACAGAAAAACTCTTGCTAGACAACAACGCCTATGTTTGTACATGCATTCCAGATCGGTTTAGAAAGAAATCACTGGCCCACAAACCCTGCGATTGCCGTAATCTGCCCCCGGAAAACCAAATGCAACGGTGGAGACACATGCTGGATGGCAGTTACGCGGAAGGTGAAGCTGTAGTCCGGGTTAAAACAGACTTGGAACACCCAAACCCCGCTGTGAGAGATTGGCCAGCATTAAGAATTATCGACACGAAGAAGTATCCACATCCAAGAGTGGGTGACAAATATCGAGTGTGGCCTTTGTATAATCTGGCGGCTGGCTTAGACGACCACCTTATGGGAATTACACACGTTATCCGAGGTAAAGAACACCTCACAAACAAGGTCAGGCAAGAGTACATGTATAGTCATCTAGGCTGGAAGTACCCTGAAGCCATACACTATGGCAGATTGCAGATAACAGGCGCGTTTCTAAGCAAGTCAAAGATTGTCCAAGGAATAAGAGAAGGTATGTACAAAGGATGGGATGACCCGCGGCTTGCGACGTTTCTCGCGCTCAGAAAGCGGGGAATAACGCCGGAAGCCATAAAAAAAATGATAATTGATGTCGGACCCAAGCCGCAGGATGTCACTTTGAGTTGGGAAAACCTGTACGCCTATAACCGCAAGATTTTAGACCCGATAAGCGAAAGATACTTTTTCGTCTCTGAACCCGCCAAGTTGAAAGTCAAGGGTGTTCCCAGAGAATTCAAAGCCAAACTTCCCAAGCATCCGGAAAAAACCGAAAAGGGATTTAGACAATACACCATAACCCCCGAGGGAGCAGAAAAGGCTGCCACTTTCTGGATCGCAAAAAAGGACGCAGACACTGCAGAAGTCGAAACAACGATTAGGTTCATGGAACTCTTCAACGTAAGAATACACAAGATAGAGACTGGTGCTATTGAAGCTTCTTTCGCCAATGAGTCCTACGAGGAAGCGAGAAAAACCAAAGCGAAGCTCATTCATTGGATACCAGAAGGCGAAGAAGTTCCGTGCAGAATCTTGATGCCTGATGCCACAATGAATGAAGGGTTAGCAGAAAGCTACTGCAAAAAGTTAAAACCAAACACGGTAATACAGTTTGAGCGCTTCGGGTTCGTACGACTAGACGAAGTCGGAGCGAATATAACTGCCTATTACGGCCATAAATAACGGGGTGTAAAAATGCGGAAACAAGAAAAAGCCATAATCTGGCCAGAATACTTTGACTCAGCAAAAACGAGAAGCGAAGGGCGCAGAGTATCGAAAGAATTTGCGGTTCAGGCTCCGAAAAGCTTGGAAATTCAGGAAGCGGCGACAAAACTTGGTTTGAAAAATGAGATAGTTCCAGAAGTTGGTTATCCAAAGACCCCTTGGCATAAGACTGGAATGATACTGGTCGAGAAGAAATTGCCAAAAGAGCAAATAATAAAGAAAATAGCTAAGCAACTATTGAAAATGAGAAGCGAACCTCTGAATCGGCGTTGAAATTAGCTTTTTTCTTCTTTCCCAATGAGAACTGCATTAATCACGCCATCACCGCCGGGCCGCGACGTTACGCGCGCGAGACCTAAAGAGGTTTCAATTTCCGCGCCCTTAGTTATTACACCTCGTCGGTTATAATCCACGTTAGCTCTATTTCTGACGACGCGCAAAATCTCGGCTTTTTCAGTTTTTCCACTTTTTGGATTAGTTACTGATGCATACTTGTCGCTTAACGCTCTGGTCTTGAGCTGCCCGCCCTGTCCTCTTTTACTTCTCCTTTTGGGTTCTCCAAGAACTGTCTCTGTGGGAAAAGAGCCTTCTTCATATTTCCTTTTCACTCTATAGACTCTTTTTCTGCCCCCTGTGAGTTTTCTTTTGCGTATACTTCCATGCCAAACCGACATATGTTTCCCTTTTTTGTTAGTGAGTTTGAGTGTTCCATAAAACCGCTATTTCATCATATAAACATATCCGTTTCAGGGCTGAGCGGCTTCCTTGAGCGCTTCCCCGAATATGCGCTTCAGCTCTTTCTTCATAGATGAAGTATCATGGGTTAACCCGAAGTAGTCTGCAAAGTAGTCAGTTGTCTTCAAAGCCATGGAACGCCCGCTTCTTTCAGCGGCTACTAATCCCATGTCCCTAAGGGTTTTTACGTGGCCGTAAGCATGTTGCCCTCTCACTTCAATCACTCTTTTCTGTGAGACCGGTTGTCTATAGGCGATGTAAGAGAGAGTCTTTAATGGACCAGAGGAAAGTAAAGGTCTGTTGACAAACCTCTTAACCAGAGGCGTGAAATCAGCTTTAAGCTGGAGGACATAGCGTTCATCCTTTAGCTCTAATATCTCGAGGGCGGTGTCTCGAGACGAATATTCTTGCATGAGTGTTTTGACGAGTCTTTGGGCTTTCTTTCTTGATCGTGTGCCAATAACTGAACCCAATTCGTTGAGATCAAGGGGGCGGCCTGCAACGTAAAGAGCGGCTTCCAACAGCCTCAGGTAATCTTGTGTCTTCTGATCAGGCTCAGGATTCAGCGCAGTTCCCGGGTTAGCTGACAAGTCCTTCACCTTTGTCATTGTTTAATCGTCCCACAGCAATATACAATTCCTCTGTTTCTCCGTCCTGCCATAAATCAACCTTTCCAGTCTGCGCCATAAAAAGGAGTAGAATGAATGTGCGAATCGCGTCTATCTTGGGGATGCCCTTAGTTAAGCTTGAAAACTCTATTATGCCAGCGCCTTTTACTTTTTCGCAGAGAACGTCATACAGTTTATTCATCTGCAGTTCGATCTCTGCTAAGAACATTTCAAACTGCGGCAGAATGTCTGACACGGCGGGCAGAACAGGCTGGGCAATGACTCTGTCAAGGCGGAGCATCTTCTCACCCTTCAACACTTCATCCAATACTTCCAAGAGGTTCTGTATGGTGGTTGAAGTCAGCTCTTGCCTGAGCGGCAAAAAGAGCGGCGGCGGAACGAAATCTTGAAGAGTCTTTGGTGGAGCAGGCGGCTCTTGGAGAGTGAGCAGCAGCTTGGATTTCATCAAGTAGATTAACGCGGAAGAGTCTAACGCGACACCCGATGCTCTGAAATCCACCTTTCCTGTTCTCTCCATTTCCGCAAGAAATGACCTGAGCAGATAGGCAATGTTTACGCTCCATGGTGTGAGTTTGTCAAGCTTGCTTAACTCAAAGAGTATATTCCATGGAGGTCGCAAGTAAAACGGCTTCTTAACCGGTGTTGTCATTCAACCGGCTGCCTCCAAAAACTTGGCGGAGATAACGCTTGAAACACCATTGCGTTCATAGACTCCGTACACTTTTTGGGCTTTGTTCACCATTTCAGGTCGTAGGCTGATGACTATGAACTGGCATTTGCCTGCTTCCTCAAGCAACGTATCAGATACCTTGGTGGTATGGAAGGCGTCTAAGTGGGCGTCGACCTCGTCAAGGATATAGAACGCTGCTGGCGAGAATTCTTTAACTGAAAAAA
>CAYSOZ010000023.1:11781-12222 GCA_964432815.1 uncultured Candidatus Bathyarchaeia archaeon | reverse complement strand
AGGATCCTGCCAAATCGGCTCATTTTTTGATGATGAAATAAACCGAATAATCGAGATAGATGGAGCAGAGGAGAGTGTGATTTATCTCAGCGCGGTTGGTCACCCAGAAAGGTCAGCCTAACCGCTAAGTCAATTTACCAAGACTTGGCTTTTTGATGGATAAGACTTAAAAAAGTTATCAACTCAAAAAGTTCTGGAACAAACTATGAACAGTAATCGCGTACGTCGACTTTCAGCAATAGTTGTTCTAGCGCTTTTAGTTTTCGGACTATTCTTAGCCTTGACTTTGGATTCTGATTTTGGAAAAGTCGGAGTTAAGACAATCACTATCAGCGACGGCGATAAAGAACTCAGCGGATTATTATATCGCCCGCATTCAGCTTCGGCCGACAATCCTTTTCCCGCGATTGTTATTGCCCACGGGATAAGCAGCTACAAGGA
>CAYSOZ010000023.1:0-11771 GCA_964432815.1 uncultured Candidatus Bathyarchaeia archaeon | reverse complement strand
GAAATGATGAGCAGCATCGGACTCGAACTGTCGAGACCAAGTATCGTGACACTCTGTTTGGACCTATTAGGGCACGGAAGATCCGGAGGAACAGTAGATGATGGGACACGAGATCCCAGTTTCGGGGTTCTGGCAGCGGTACAATACCTAAAGACACAATCTTTTGTTGACTCGTCCAGAATTGGTTTGATAGGTCACAGTCTCGGTGCGGGAGCGGTCAGAGCAACGGTTGCGGCGGATAATCAAATCGAAGCGTTGGTTTTGATCGCTGGAGGTCTGGGCAATATTGTTGAGAGCCCTGAGTACGGTCAATTTAACAGCACTTTTCCCAAGAACCTTCTCGTAATCGTAGGAAAATACGACGTTCTCTTTAACCTGACCGAGGTCATGACAGAAGAGCTGCCCCCAATGTTTGGCACCCAACAAGAAGTGGTCCAAGATATTTTCTACGGAAGCATCGCTGCTAAGACCGCTAGAAAATTTGTTACCCCAGCAACAACTCATCTCTTCGAACCCTTCGACTCCACAACCATCTCAGAAATCGTCGAATGGATGAAAACCTCGTTGATCCCACAAGGGGACGCGGAGGCCGAAGCCGATACAGGCATGATTTACGTGGCACGGGAATCGGCAATTCTATTTGCTCTTATTGGGCTATTCGGAATCGTTTTCCTCATGCTTTTCCCCGTTTCAAGGATCCTGAGGCTTGAAACCTCAGAGATTGGACCCGTGACCGACACGAGATTGAAGGTTTGGAAGAGACAAGCGGTTTGGGGTGTCCTCAATATTGCGCTCTTTCTCCCGATGTTAGCTGCCGGTTTGGCAATACCATTTCCGCCTTTGCTTTTTGGCCGCTCAATCGCATGGTGGATGCTTGTAGTGGGGCTTGTAGGAATTTTCCTAGTCGCAGTAAAACGCCCAAAGTTCCTGGCCGAGCCGGACATCAAAGAAAGACTGAGATGGGCACTAAGCAGAAAACAAATAATCCTCGCATCGGTTCTCTTCTTAGTGCTTTTCGCAGGCGTCAGCCTAATAGAGGTATTATTCAACCTTGACTTTCGTATAATCACGCCGATATTCCGAATTCTAACCGATTCAAGGCGGATTTTCGCCTTTTTTGCATTTTTGCCTTTCTTTCTGGCATACTTCTTGGGAGAAGGACTGTACCTTCACGATCATCATAACCCCAATCCCAAAGGAAAGCTTGCTGTTCTGCGGGAATATGGCAGCAATGTCTTCGCCAAAATCGCTCCCTTCCTGGCTATAATTTGCCTGCAGTACCTTCCAAAATTGCTTTTCGACGTCTGGATTCTTCCAGGCTTCGCAGGATTCATATTTGAATTCCTCTGGTTAATCGTGCCAATTTTCATCATTACAACGACTTGTTCATGGTGGTTTTACAGGAATACTAAGAGAATAGGAGCTGGAGCAGTATTCAACGCATTAACGATGGCTTGGGTTGCCGCAACTGTCTTCCCATTTTAGACCAAATTGAAATCGCGACGCCATAGTCAGCTAACTCCTGGTCAAGGCTCTTTGCAGAGCATCAATCACGTTCTTTCTTCCCATCGTCAGCATGTATGACCCAAGTCTCGGTCCCTGCGGAACCCCTAAGAGGATGGTGTAGAGTGTTTTGAAGAAGGCACGCGGCTGCAATCCGTTGCTTTTTGCAGAATTGAAAATGGCGTTCTGTATCCTGTCCGGGTCGGTTTCAGTTTCTAGTGCACTCATCAAGGCGGTTATAGCATTTCTTTCTTCCTGCGAAAGAGACATCGGGGTTTCTCTGATTTCTTCGAAGTCTCGGACCCAGTTGAACGCGTACTCGATGCGTTTTGCCAATTCGGCGTCGATAGGTTGATTCTTTTGCAGATATCCGTAGTTCTCGAGGGTTTCAGAGATAAACTCGTTCGCGTTTTCTTTCGGAGACATCTTGGCCAAGAAAGCCAACAGGTTGTACGGCACGTGAAGACTTGGTTTGGCAGGCGGTTTCATTACCCAGCAGTGTTCGTACAAACCTCGGAGCTTCACAAGTTCCTTTTCGTCTTTGACTTGCTTCTTGTCAAAATAAACATCTTCAAGATAGTCAAGCTCGTTCATGTAGGAGGGAATGTCCGAAACGTCCAGTGTTCGTGTTCCTACAAACCGTTTCAGCATCAACAAGAGCAAGGACTGGGGTGAGCCGTACTGGAACCACACCTGCGGCGTGAAAACATTTCCAGACGACTTCGAAATCTTTCGACCTCCTTTATCGAGAAACATTTCATACTTGGCATGTGAAGGCGGTTCGAAGCACAGTATCTCGCGACATATGCGGTCATTTATCCTCACAGAATCCGCAATGTCTTTTCCGTACGCTTCGAAACGGATATCGAATGCTTTCCAGCGGGCGGCGAATTCAACCTTCCATGTTAGCTTGCCGTCTCCCTGCAGAATGCTCACTTCGCCTTGATGCCCGCAACCTTCGATCAGCTTACCTCTTATCTCCAATCCCTCGCATTTGTAGACCACCTTGTCCGTCTTGGGATCAAAATGCAAAGCCTTTGTAGTGTATATTCGGCCGCAATTCTGGCAGATTGGAAAATAAGGCAAAACTTCAGTGTAACGCTCTTGACCCACTTCTTCTTTGACGATTTCGCCAACCTTCTGGGCGTTCAAGAGTATGGTGCGGATTTCTTCTCGCATCAACCCTTTTTCGTAAACGTCTCTGGCAGACATGTAATTGTACTGGATTCCGCAGGTGTCCAAAGCGTCAAGCAGAAGCGAACTCATATGTTTACCAAAGCTTTCGTGACAACTGAACGGGTCTGGAATGCTGGACACTGGAAAGCCCAAGCATTTCTCAAGCGATTTTGGCAACCCTGCAGGGACCTTGCGCAACCCATCCTTGTCGTCACAGAAAGCAACCAGTTCCGAGGCAAAACCCATCTCCTTCAACGCAAGAGTGACAGCGTAAGAACGAGCGGCATCTCCTAAACTGCCTATGTGAGGAAAACCCGAAGCTCCAAGGCCCATCTCGGTCTTGACATTGTCCAAGCTTCTGCCCAGTTTCTGTTCGCGGTCGATTATTTTCTTCGCCATCATGTCGTACCATGTACCGTGGCCGATCATCTTCTCGCTCATGTCGTTTTGCCTCTGCATCAATGACTGATGGACGGGATAAAAAAATGTTTAGAAAAAAGAGCGGCTAAATCTTGCGCAGCGCTACAAAAATCACCAAGGCACCGATTATGACCAGTATCAGAACCAGCGAGAAGATAAAATTGACTGCAGATAAGTACCACGCGCCGGCAAAGGCTAGCAACAGTAAGCCCACACTCAAAGTGCTGAAGGCCCCACGCTCATACTTTTGGGGCCTCGACATCCTAAGTCCAGCTAAGACCACAAACCAGCACCCGGAAAGGACCAGAACCGTTGGAATAATTAGTGTCCAATCAGCGATCACGCCTGTGGCGTAGAGTCCTAAAGCAACGGCTATGATTAGGAAAAAGATGCCTATGGAAAGCAGTTCTCTATTGCTTTGAGACATTGGTGTTCCCTGTCTCCTTATTCGGAAATCTTGTTACCACACTCGGGACAGAACTTCGAATCCGCGGGAATCTCTTTGCCACACTTGGGGCACTTGATCGTTGCAGCAGATGGAGGCGAAAGATTCGTTCCACACTCAGGACAGAACTTTGACGTCGCCGGAACCTTGGAACCACACTTCGGGCAAATCACCAATGCTGCTGCCGCCCCCTGGGTCTGACTTGGCTGATTCATGATCTGCGGTATCAGCACCATCCCAGTCCCTAAACCAGCACCACCACCGCCTGATTTCCCAAGGGATTCAGCCGCGCTCTTAACAGTCTCCATGCGCAGCACTTCATCAGAGGAGGTCTTGCCAGTCTTAAGCCAGAACAGTCTCTCACGATATTCGGGCGTAGTATCTATTCCTTCGAAGCGCAGGTCAGTGAGGTCTATGCCTATGCGCTTGAAGTAGTCGTTAACAGAGTTCTTCACAATTACCGAAGTCTCGTCAAGCCTCATGAACACCGTGATCAAGTCGTAATGGGAAAGCTCATCGATCAGTTTCTCGTTCACGAAGCCTCGCAGGTAATTGTTAACATCAGTGGTTGTGTACGCATTTTGTCCGCCGACAACTTCGTTAACGAAAACGGACGCATCCTCTATTTTGAACCAGAACCCGCCGAACACTTGAAGTGGCGCAAGCTCCGTTGTCTGAGCACGGGTTCCGAATTTTCCTTGGAAAACCCTTGCGGATATGAAGATTACGGCTGCCTTGAACGGTGTCTGATCGAAACCAACAAGGCGACTAAAAAGTTTTGTAAGCAGTGGCAGGTTCATTGTTGTCAGCGTGTGCCGACCCGGACCGAAAACATCGTAGGCTTTGCCGTCCCGGAAGAACACAGCCATCTCATACTCATTCACTATGAGCTGGGCTCCCCATGTAATGTCCTGAACGGGATATCTCCAGACTATGTCCTCTGCTCCAGCATTTTTCCATTCTATAATCTGCGGCATTTTCAGGTCACTCCTATGATTACTTCTTTCCTCTTATCAAAGGCTTCCTCGAAAGCATCCACCTTATCAATCAAGTTCAAGATGTTCTCCTTGACATTCTTAGTTTCGCCTTTGGTAATATCAGCCTTAAAAGCAGAAACATCAGCCATCAGACTTTCGACTTCTCCGACGAGCACGTTATCAAAATCTATCATCCTGTCAAGATTCTCTTCCTTCACTTTCACTACATTGAAGAATCCGGAGTATCCGTAAGAAGCGTGATTAACTTTGTAAGACAAACGATCAGTTTTGGCCACAAGCCGATCCATATCGGTCAAGACATCTAAATAGCGGCGATCAGACAACTTTTGAAATATCGACCTGAGGTCTTTCTTCATTTTCAAAAGCTTGATGTATAGGTGGTTCCGAATTAGTTTGTCAGATTCACGGCGTAGCTCTTTTTCTTTGTATCCTCGGAAGCCAGGGATCAAATCCGTTATGCGCTCGCTAAGGCGCATTTCACCCTTAGCTTTACCTAAAACATCTTTTTTCTCGCTCATTTCGATTTCCTACCTATTTTCTATTCGGTTATAGATTAAAGGGCTCTTTTAAAGTTTCCATACTTCAATATTTAGAAATTAGCCGTGGGAATATCTCCTTTAAGAGCAAAACCGGAAGCGCCATCAATGATTAGCTGATAAGAGACTCCCTTGTACACGTACTTTATGAACCATACTGGCGCGTGCAAATAGACAATTTGTTTCACGTTAAAATCAACTGTCATTTCGATGATCCTGTCAACATCCTTCTGGAGAAGATATCGATGGTGCGCCTCGATCTGTTGCCTAGCAAGTTCAGTGGCCTCAGACCTGTCTATCTCGCTGTTCAAGACCTTGGCGAATTCTTCTATTTTCCGGAAGTCGTAGGGAATCTTGCCTTCCAAAGGAACATCATATTCCCTTGTCGGAAAATCGGACGCTTTTCGGGCCAACACAAGCCAATTGTACTCTCTTTTTATTTCCCCTTCCTTGACAATGGGGGGCGCAATACGCTCGAATATCCCCTTGTACTTGCTCGTGACCTCAGCAGAAACTACCCAAAATGGAAGGTAAATCAGATTTCTCTCTTGAATCTTCGATTTTCTAGCAAGGTCGGAGGGTTTCAGGAAACCGAAATGCATCCAATTGTGAATGACCACGTCGATTTGCTCGTTGTCAAACTTGTTCGGCAATAATGAATGCTCAAAATCGAACGTTTTCCCTGTTTCAATCACTGTCAGGAACCCGCAGTACCTGCAGGTGGCTATGATTTCTCCCGGTTTGAACTCCACCGGCCCACCGCAATTTGAACATCTGATGCTGTCAGCAACAGCCACTTCATTAAGCCTTCAGGTTTTCTCTTTTCATTATTTCCCGGGCCACGATGACGCCTGACGCCGAAGCTTGTATCAGTCCCCTGGTCACGCCAGCGCCGTCTCCTATCGTAAACATATTCTGAATCTTGCTCTCCAAGACATTGCTCAGCTGCAAATGGGAAGAGTAAAACTTCACTTCTACACCGTAAAGCAGTGTGTCTCTGGATTGTATTCCTGGCGCAATCACGTCTAGCGCTTGAAGCATTTCTCTCATGTCAGACAAGTATCGATAGGGCAATACGAAGCTTAGGTCGCCTGGAGTCGCGTTCTTCAGAGTAGGTTCCACAACGCTTCGCGCGAGACTCTTGGCTGTCGAACGCCGTCCCGAGACCAAATCGCCTAGACGCTGAACCATCACTCCTCCGCTGAGGAGGTTTGAAAGGCGGGCGATATATTTCCCATAAGCTGTGGGCTCTTTGAAAGGTTCGGTAAAGGAAGTGCTAACGAGAATGGCAAAGTTCGTGTTCTTTGTCTTCCTTTCCGCATAGCTTTGGCCGTTGACTGTTAACACTCCATCATAGGATTCCGTCGTAACTTCTCCATAGGGCGAAACACAGAAAGTTCGTACTTGATCATCAAAAACATGCGAGTAATAAACCAGCTTCGGTTCATACAAAGACTTGGTCAAGTCTTCCATTACTGAGGCCAAGACTTCAACCCTGACGCCCACGTCAACAGGATTGTTCACGGTCTTCAAACCATGGAATTGAGCTTCGGTCTGAAGCCATTCCGCTCCACTTCTGCCCGGCGCAATTATCACATACTTACTGTAGAGTTTTTCCCCGCCCACTGTCTCGACGCCCTGGATGGTGTTATTCTCTGTAATGAGGCTCTTGACATCTGTCTTGGGTTGGAACGTTATTTTTCCGTCAAGTTCCTTGCGCATCTTGCGAAGCGTGTCCGCACATTTCTCTGTTCCCATGTGGCGAACTTCTTGCCTGATAAGTTTCAACCCTGCAAGGGACGCTTTTCTTTCGATTTCGTTTACCTTTTCTAAATCTCCGCCGTAAACCTGCTCACTTGCACCATATTCCAGGTAAACGCTGTCGACGTAGGAAACTAGCGCCTTAAGGTCTTTCTCTGAAACGTATTGGTTGAGCCAGCCGCCTACCTCAGTGGATAATGTGAGTTTACCGTCGCTGTAGGCGCCAGCGCCGCCCCAACCTGAAAGAACAGAGCATGGTTCGCAGTGGTGACACTCCAAACCGCGGCTTGAGGGGCACTTGCGCTTGTCAATGTCTGGACCTCTATCAAGAATGAGAACGTTAAGGTGGTTTCTTTCAATAAGCTCTAATGCTGAAAAAATGCCTGCTGGACCCGCACCGACGATGATTACGTCATACTTCAAATGGTATTGTCCCCCGGGAACCCAGAGTTAGATGTAACCACTAGGATATATTATTAACGAAATTTTCACTGGCAATCCAGATCAGCCAAAATCGCCGATAGAACAAGATCGAAAAGAACCTAACGCAGTTTGTTTAGTCCTTTTTGTAAGGAATTAAGCAGAGGAATTTCAAAGTGGCATTGCCCTTGTTCTTGAACTGGTGCAATTCACTCGGAGGAATGAATACAACATCGCCTGAAGCGAAATGGTGACCGCTCTCTCCATCAAAAACCTCGCCTTCCCCATCAAGTATGAAGACCTCATGTTCCCAAGGATGAGTGTGCAGAGGACTGTAACCGCCAGGCTCCATTTCGAAGAGGCGCATTGCAAAATTTTCGGCGCCCATCTCTTTAGTGATCAGCCATCGCACTTTAGTCTTCAGGGTGCCTCCTTCAGCCATTTTGGCTTCCACGTTATTGTGATGAAATACTTTCACGCTTTCAGCCTCCAGTAGAGTCTTCGCTTACTACTCTCATAATAGTCGAATAAGTTGAGCAACGTTAAATATCTTTTGAAGATATATCTCAAGAACATTTATATCGCCGTCAAAGTCCGACTGTTTAAAGATGGACAGACAAATGGCAACCGAAGAAAACGGAAAAATGGACGAATTGATCTCCGACTTCTCACGCTTCTACATACTCACAATACTCTATGAGGGGCCTGCCCACGGCTACCAGATAATCAGCCGCTTCAAAAAGAGAGTCAAGAAAGACGTCAGCCCGAGCCTCGTCTACCCATTCCTTCAACAACTAGAGAACAAAGGCTTAGTCACACACAAAAAGGAACTCGTAGGCGAAAAACAGAGAAAGATCTTTGAACTCACCCAAGAAGGCAGGGATCTCTGTACGAGTCTTTTCAAACGCTTCGCAAATCTCATCGCCATTGCCATAGAACCGAGCGTTTATGTCTGCGCTCACTGTGGTTGCAAAGTCTACGAAGGCGGCTACCGAGAAATCATAGACGGTAAAGAAACAGCGTTCTGTTGCATACACTGCGCTCATTCATACAAAGAAATGCAGAAACGATGAGAAGGCATTAGATTTTTCTGCGAGAGAATAGAACTCTTAGCGTAAGCAAGAGAGTTGCAAAAGGTTTAAGCAAGTCCGACAGGGTTAATATCCTCAAGTTGCCTGCAGGTGAAACTCTATGGTCCGTTGCAAACTCAAGTTTTGTTCTTTTATGCTTCTTGGTTTCCTTGTTGCAAGTCTGTCGGTGAGCGCCGAGGTCGAAGCTCAATTTCAAACTCTAGTTTTGGAAGCGGAGCAACATTGGGAAACTTACGGTACTGGAGGCACCTGTATTCCAGGAACGCACAATCTTGTGGTTGCAGACGTTGACTGGGACGGTTCTATGGAGATAATCACCGGCGGCTATGCTTACACGATTGAAAATGGAACTTTACGGATGCTTGGAGCTCCGTTTAAGATTTGGAGCTGGAGTGGACCGGGACAAAATCTTACCCTCGAGAAAAGTGAGGGCTGGCCAGGAGGTATTTCATGCGTTTATGCTGGTGACGCCGACGGGGACGGAGCGATAGAGATATTGACTTCTGGTTATGCACAGCTCAGCACTCGCGCCAACTACTCGAGCTATTCTGCCCTCAGATTTTGGAATTGGGGCGGAAACAATTTGGTACTCAGAGGAAGCTACGAGGGGCATTCTGTTTCGTCGATATTTATTGGTGACGTGGACGATGACACTAGGCCTGAAGTGGTCACGGTGGGGCAAACCCTCGTTCAAAACCAGTCTGTTGCGCAACTGAGCGTTTGGAATTGGGAGGATAACAATCTAACGCTGAGGAAAAGAGCCGAATGGGCGGGCAATGATGGGGCGCAGGGTACATCCGTGTACGCAGGAGATCTAAACAATGATGGTGGTGTCGAGATTGTAACCACCGGTTTTGTTAATCAACCCACGAACAGCAGCGGTCAGCTGCGAGTCTGGGTGTTCGACGGTGCTAACATATCTTTGAAGACTGCAACAGAATGGCGTACTGCAGAAGGCTACGCAGTCGACGTTACAGGCAACAATATCATGGGCAACACAATGTCTTACAAAATTAAAGTAGCTGATGTTGACGGAGATAGTTATAATGAGATAATCACCGGCGGCTTCACTTTTGATGGCGAAAACGCCTCGGCTCAACTTAGGATTTGGAATTGGACAGGCCAAGATCTGAACGCTGAGACTAATTATGTTTGGCAGAATCTCGGCATAACTGAAATCAAATCCATCTCAATAGACGACGTTGATGAGGATGGAAAAAATGAAATCGTAACCAGCGGTTTAACAGCTGGAAAAGGATCATGGTCTCCCGGCGCTTCAGACAAGACGCGAGCCGAACTTAAGGTGTGGAACTGGGACGGAAACACTCTCACATTGAAACAAAATGAAACGTGGATAATCGGCGAAGGCGTTGCTGCATGGAATCTAGGCACAGGCGACCTGAACAACGATGGAAAGACAGAAATCGTGAGTGTCGGGTGTATGTACACAAACAATCTATGTGACCCAGACCTGAGGATCTGGAACCTTCAGACTTCACCCCCATCTTTCCCCTACACAATAATCATTGCCACAGTAGCAATCGGAGCAGCGTTAATAGTGGGAGTATTGTTCATAGCAAGGAAGAAAAGGTAAAAGACTATCTCATTTTCCTGTTATTGGAGCCCTGCTTCCACATTCGAAAAGCTAAGGCAACGTTTGTTCTCAAAAAAGTTGGATCTGTTTGTGTAGGGTTGAAGGCGTGAAGAATAAGCAGTCCAAAGAGAAGACAACATATCTGTTTGTCAGCCCTTATTGGCCAACGAACTCAGAAACTCGGGCCCAAAAAAAAGAATCCTTTTGTGATTATCTCCGTGGATGGTGCACTGTATACTAGTCTTTTATAGCCTCAATTAGGCTCATTACGTTCCAGAGTTTTACCCGAGTGTATGGCGGCATGTTTGGATCCTGCAGTATGTCATCCAACATCGAAACAGCGTTTGAGGCTCTCACGGCAGGCGTAAACTCTGAGCTTTGCAGAGCGGTTATGGCGTCTTTGGCGGAGCGTCTTATGTTTCTCGGAGTTGTGCTGTCTTCGGAGACTGCTCCAAGCACCGCTAAAGCTTGCTTAATTTTCGCCTCATATTCTTCTGCCTTTTTCTTTCGCACCATAATAGAACACCTAATCGTTCATTTCGCAGTGTCTAAGTTATATAAGCTTTGATACGTATTTACTTTGGGGTTCTACATTGCAGGAAAAAACGGAAGACAAGCCCATAAAACGTATGGCTGAAATGCTGTTAAAGGGCGCCACCTTAACCGATTTGTCGTGCCCCGCTTGCGGATCGCCGTTGTTCAGAGTGAAGGATGGGACGCTCTGGTGTGCTCAAGACGAAAAGAAAGTCATTATCGTGAAAGAGGGAGAGGAAGAACCCAAACCAAGCAGCAATTCGTCATACGATAAACTCGAAAGCGTGTTAAATTCCAAAATTGAGCAGATACAGGAGCGAATAGAGAAAACCGACAACGTTGACGAGCTGCAGAAACTGAGCTCGGCACTGTCCGAGCTGTTGAACAACCTCGAAAAAGTGAAGAAAATGAAAAAGACCTAAGACGGAAAGGCCATAATGCTCGGCGTTTACGATAACTTTCCCTCAAACGTTCACCGAATAGAGAAATTCGCAACAACACTGTCAACAAGAATGTTGCAGCAAAAACTCGTACAGGTTCTCCAGGAAATAAACAGAAAAAAATTCAGTTCTAGCGACGTCGTTAACCCAGCCTTGCCGGATTATGCCATAGCCTTCGAGATGGGCTTAGCTGACGGCAAGAACTTCAACTTCATAGACAAAGAAGAATCGAAGAGGATTCGCAGCGCGCTGAGAAAAGACACACTACGAGCAATGGATCTTTTCTGTGCCGTCCGATACTACAAAGAAAACAAAGAGAAGAGAACGCCCACGAGATTCGACTACTTCATGACACGCGTTGTTTTCATCGGAAACTCGATAGAGCTACAAGTCCTTCATGAACGAGGCCCAAGGTACTTCTCCCCTGAAGATTTAATCACATTTTTGTCGAACGAGATAAACAAAACATCTCCGAGAAAGATTCTAAAAATGTCTGAGGCCTATTGACACCTCTTTAAGAAATTCAAAACCACCCTATTCAGCTCTTCTGCGACCGCGTGCTTTGGTTTGTTACCGTCAATTCTGATCAGATCACCCTTCTCAACAAATTTCAGATAAATCTCCCGCACGTCCATCTGCGTCTTCAAGTTCTCCATAACGGACTTCACGGGCTTAAGCCTGTGCATAACAGCCCGCGGTTCCACATCTATAAACACCGCCAAATCCGGGCGCAACGCGTGCTCATTGACTCTCTGAATCCAGTCGAGGCTAAGTCCAGCAGCGCCCTGATAAGCCAAAGAAGAATAAACGTAACGGTCAGAGACTACTAATCGCCCCTGCCGGAGAGAGGGAA
>CAYSOZ010000022.1:0-12290 GCA_964432815.1 uncultured Candidatus Bathyarchaeia archaeon | reverse complement strand
CCTCAAGAGAACGGCTTTTCTCGTCGTTCATTGATAGTATTGCACATCCGGCCTTGCCTGTCAAGCATTTAACGACTTCATCACCCCTAGTCTCAGATTGAATTACTGAAAACTTCTTAGGCTCATCTATCGGAACCACCTGCAATTTCTGGCTGAACTTTCTCGCCATAGCTATCGCTGGACTCTGGACTATTTTCATCCCCATCATTGAAGCCTTGTGGGCTTCGTTGTAAGTGAGTGCAGCAACATGACCTGTTTTCTGTCCCTTCACAACCTTAGGGTCAGCAGTCTGAACAGGTACATCCTTGAACAAGAGAGTATCAGTCTGATATCGGTCTTTCAACAAAGCTGACACAAAGACAGCGGTAAGGTCTGATCCTCCTCTCCCCAGGATTGTTTCTAAACCATCTGCAGTTACTCCTAGGAAACCTGCCATCGAAACGATCTTGCCACTCTCCAAGGGTTCAACGAGCGTTTCTATCCTCTCTTTGCTTAACTCGTAGTTTGGTGTTGCATCCTCAAAATTGTCGTCCGTGATGACAGGCCATTTTTCGGCAGAGATATAACATGAGTCAAGGCCATTGCTTTTCATTATGTGGGTGGCAAGGGCTGACATTGCAAGTTCTCCGCCGAGCGTAAGAACTCTTGCCTTAATGCTCCCGCTGAAGCGTTTGTTGACTGGTTCAAGAGTTTTCTCTATCGCCTGTTTGTATTTTTCAATTTCGGATAGGGCCTGTCTGATGTTTTTGTCCTTAACGTTCTGTTTCGCCAAATGTTCATAAATCTCAAAGACCGAGTCAACAGAAATAGGTGTTGATTGTGCGTAAGACTCTCCGATTCGGATTAGTGCGTCGGTGCAACCTATTGGGGCAGAGAAAATGACAACTGGACCCACCTTGTCTCTTGCTTTGAGTTCTTTTACGCGTTTGAGGATTTTCTTAATCCCTTTGCCCTCGGTGTCTAAGAGACTGCCGCCGAATTTTGCCACTGAAAGCCTGTTTTTGAAAGCCTTGTCCTCCTGAACCAGATTAGCAAACTTGTACCTAGCTTTAATAATTTTCTTAGCTGAACATTCGTTACGCCCTCTGTTGAGTTCGAAGAAGTTTTATAACCACGTAGAGGGCTTCTAAAATACGTGCCCCTGCTCGAGAACATCCCTGTGAAAAAAACGTTCTTCGGGACTTTGAAGAGAAATTTGCCATTAACCGTTTTGTTACTATTGCTTCTGTTGTCATTTATCTCGACTCATGTATCTCTTCTGGCAGCGATCGCCTTTACGTTTTTAGTTCCAGGTTTAACTTTGTGCAGATTTTTCAGACTAAGTTCCTGGGAGCTGCTCGTATTCATTCCCACTTTCAGCGTGTTGGTTTCAACTCAGATTGTGTACTATATGTCCTTGATTTTCGGCTACTCTCAGCTCACAATAACAATGACATTTCTCGTTCTAGCGGTAGTCTACGGGATAGTTGAATGGCGAAAACAAACAACTTATCCGTTTAAGGATTTTCTTAAAACTGGCAAGCATAACAGGATAATTCTTTCAATTCTCGTTTTAATTCTTGTTCTGTCTCTTGCGGTTCTCTACAGAAGCGTATGGTTTGAAACCAATTCGGGCATTGTTTTGACCGGTTCCAACTGGCAAGATACTCCCATTCATTATGAGATAATCGAAAGCATAAACAACGGGAATTTTCCGCCGCAAATGCCTTACTATTCCGGGGAAATGATGACTTACCACTACTTTGTGGATTTCCACACCGCTATTTTGGAGAAAGTTTATGGGTTCCTGCCCCAGCTGCTGCCTTTCCTCAACGCGATCTTCATCGCGATTTTTTCTTTGGCTGTTTATTCTCTTTCCAGAGTCAACGGGAGGCGCGAGGCCGCTTTTTCAACTATTATAGCCACGGTTGGGTGGGGATTCAGCTATTTCATGCTTTTCTCGGCTCTCGCTAACAACTCATTCAGTCCGACTCAGAATTACGCATATCAGTATGGTGGCCTGTTCGGTTTGCCGCCGATATTTGACAATCTCTTACAGCAAAGACCACTTCTTGTGGGCTTGCCTGTTTTCGGATTTGTCTTGGCTCTTCTCAAAGACATGGAAAATAAGAATAGAGTAATTTTGGCGGGAATAATAACTGGCCTGGTTTTTCCCTTCCATGCTGTTTCCTTCATATGCTGCTACGTAGCTTACCTTGCATCAATCTTGCTAAACAGTAAAACCTTCAAAAAACACTACTTGTACTTTCTTGTATCTGCTGGTCTGGCATTGCCATTTATCCTTACAGGAGGTGCCTCCGTTCCCATAATCCTCGCACCTCTTTGGGCACTTAGCTTCCTGAAGGATAACTACCCTATTCTGTTCTACTTTCTTAATCTTGGAATCCCTTTCATGCTCACCTTGGCTTTCGTAAAGAAAGTGGGCAACACTTTTCTCAAGCTGGTCTTTCTCTTCCTTTTTCTAATTCCCAACATTGTTTCAGTCACGCCAAACCCCTGGGACATGTACAAATTCTTCATCTTCGCCTGGATACCGCTTGCAGTCCTAAGCGGCGCAGCTCTAGCGAAAATCAAGAGAAGTGTGGCGTTAGCACTCCTTTTGCTTTCCGTTCTATCCTCTGCCAGCGTTATTATCTACAATCTTGGAACCGACTACACGGCAGCCAACTGGAGTGAGTACGAACTAGGAATGTGGGTTCGTGAAAACACTCCCCAAAGGTCCGTATTCTTGACATATTACTCAATTCATTGTCCACCAATCATGATTGGAGGGCGATTGGCTGTTGCCTCTTATGTCAATTGGCCTTACGGTCACGGCGTGCCTCTAGATGACATATACGAACGATTCGAGGATATTGACAGAGCCTACGAAGGGAGTGCGGAAGATTTACTGCAGGTTGTCGAGGCATACAAGGTGACGTACATCTACGTTGGCACAGATGAACTTCTTAACTACCCAGGATGTACTGAAAGGTTAGATTCGGTAGAATGGCTGCAACCTGTTTATAACCGCACTCTACGGATATACAAAGTCGTTTCTTAGCCCAACCAAAACTCATCTAAGATTTAGACAAGAAGCAAAAAAACTTTTATTCAAACGATTCGAGATTTATTCTTCCAACAGGGGGAACAGAGAATCAACTTTTCGCTTGAGAAGCGCGAAATCATCGGTTTAGCCGTATTGATGTTGGTTTCTTTCGTAGTTCGTGTTCTTCTGTTCCCGTTGCAGGGATATAAAGCAGATGTGACCACTTTTCAGGCATGGTTCCAAACAGCGGCGAACGTCGGGTTGAGGACTTTCTACACCTCGACCTGGTCTGATTATCCACCCCTAAACGTGTACCTTTTCTGGGGATTCGGTTCTCTCGCAAAGTCGCTTTCACTTTTTGGAACGACGTCGATTGTGTATCTTATCAAGTTGGTTCCGAACATATTCGACGCTGCAACAGCGCTGTTGATTTTTGCTTTTGTAAGGAAACGCTTTGAATTCAAAATGGCGATGTTCGCCACAGCCCTTTATGCGTTCAACCCCGCTGTAATCTTCAACACTGCTATATGGGGTCAGTATGACGCAATCTACACATTCTTCCTCGTTCTCTCAGTCATGCTCGCTTTAGCTTCAAAACCCGAATTTTCAGCTATCACTTTCGCACTTGGCGTTCTTACTAAACCGCAAGGAATAGCATTAGCTCCACTAATCGCTTTTCTCATTCTCAAGAAGTACCACCTACAGTGGCGGCGAATTCTAACGTCAATTGTAGCTATGGTTGCCACAGTCTTCTTGGTGATAATTCCTTTTGAATGGAGCAACCCTGTTACTTTCCTGTATAACATATACTTTGGAGCATTGGGAGGTTACGCTGTAACAACTGTGAACGCATTTAACATATGGGCTCTGGTCGGGTTCTGGATTCCTGACGCAAACTACTTCGCTTTCGGGTGGCTTCTTTTCGCCATGGTAGCCGGCTTCACTCTTTATGTTTTGTACAAGCGTTTCGAAGCATCAGGTGAGGTTATCGTTCTTCTTTCAGCTTTTCTTCTTTTCTTCAGTTTCTTTATGCTTCCGACGAGAATTCATGAGCGATATCTCTTTCCAGCAATAAGCGTTTTAGCTTTGCTTTTTCCATTCATCAAAAAGACCCGTCCTTTATACCTGATTCTGACAGGCACTTGCTTCGTCAACCAAGCATATGTCATGTATTTGCTAAATGCCTACATTGATGCTGGCTACGGTTATAGCCCCAATTTCACAGGTGACCCAGTGGCTATCGCAGTAACCTTGATTAATTTGGTGGCGTTCCTTTACGCCTTGATTTTGATGCACGCTGAGCTCAAAGGTCGATTACTCACCCGAACTTATCCCATAACAAGAATAGAAAATATCAAAGGAAAGGCTGAACCCTGATGGACATCGACAAGCGGGATTTGGCGACTGTTGTTGTGTTATGCATAGTGTTCTTTTCAATCGCAGTCTGGAACCTCGGATTGCCCCAGAGTCCAACAACAACATGGCAAACCAGCGAAAACCAATCATTCTACATAGACCTTGGCCAGATTGAAAGCGTCGACGCGGTCTATTTACTAGTAAAGAATGGCTCTGCCAGTGTCCAAACATACGCTGGTTCTCCGGAAAGTTGGAGCCTCGGAGAGTCATTGAGTGTTACGTGGCCATACGACTACTACAGCTGGAGCAAAATCGCTGTCACTGAAAGCACACGTTACATACGTTTCACTTTTGAAAATGCCTCCGTCGAAGTGGCTGAGGTAGCGGTTCTAAGCCAAAATTACCGGAAAATTCCAGTTGTCTCAGTGATCGGTGAGAACGCTTCATCTCAGGACTTGCCTAAGTTGAATGACGAACAGAGTTTGGTTGAGTGTCCTCCTACCTACTTGTCTGAAACATTCTTTGACGAAGTCTACTATGTTAGAACTGCGGAAAACTACCTACGATTGGAGTATCCGTATGAGTGGACTCATCCACCTTTGGGGAAGTTGATAATCTCTCTTGGAATAGTCGCTTTCGGTTATAATCCATTTGGTTGGCGGATAATGGGCGTAATCTTTGCCACGTTAATGTTACCTTTTGTCTATCTGTTAGGTAAGAAGTTGTTCGCCACTTGGATTGGCGCGTTCGCTTGTACTTTCCTATTCACTTTCGATTTCATGCATTTCACGATGGCCCGAATGGCCACAGTGGACACTTTTGTGGTATTCTTTTCTTTAGCTTCCCAGCTCTTCTTTTTGACTTACATCAAGGACGTCATCAAAAAGGGCTGGTCAACGACAATTTTCCCATTAGTTTTGGGTTTTGTCTTTTTCGCGTTGGGCTTCTCAACGAAATGGCTCGTTCTCTATGGATTTGCAGGGCTCATAGTCTTCCTTCTAATATTGAGGTTAAGGGAGGTCATGGAGCTCAAGGAAGACTTGTCAAAAAGACTCAGCGCTATCATGGACTACCCCTTTTATTGGCTGCCTTTGCTGCTGTTGATAGCCATATTCATCTATTTTCTGACTTTCATTCCAGACATGCTCGCCGGTCGATCAATAATAGATGTTCTGGGAATTCAAGGATCAATGTTTATCTACCATTCGACGCTGACTGCCACGCATCCCTTTTCATCTGCATGGTGGAGCTGGCCCATAATACAAAGACCAGTATGGCTTTACATTTCGTATCTGCCTTTCAACACAAAATCAACAGTCTCCTTGTTGGGCAATCCGGCTATCTGGTGGGCCGGTTTTGCTTCAGTTATATTTGTCGCGATAAAAGCCATACCAACCCGCTACTTGAAAAAGATACCAAAAGTATCACACCTTCTAGCGAAGGTAGATCTCAAACCAGATACAGCTGCATTATTCATAGCGATTGTGTTCTTCTTCCAATGGCTTCCCTACGTCTTAATTTCAAGAATCACTTTCATCTATCACTACTACGTTAGCGTACCGTTTCTATGCCTAGCTTCCGCATATTTGATAAACAAGGTCTGGGGCCGCAAATGGGGCAAAATGATCACCGTCATCTTTTTTGCGTTAGTGGTGCTTCTATTTGCACTGTTTTACCCCGTAATTTCAGGGACGCCGACTTCATCAACTTCAATTGATAGTCTGAAATGGTTCGAAAGCTGGGTGTTCTAAGAATGCAGACGTCGCAGCAACTTTCGAGCAAGGTTTCAGTGGTTCTTCCAACCTATAACGAGGCCGACATTATAGAGTCAACCGTGGAAAAAGTAATGGGCGCCCTAAGAGAATACGGCGGATCCTACGAAATAATTATCGCTGAAGATGGAAGCACTGATGGTACCGATAAAAAGGCGGATATGCTGGCCCAGAAATATTCCGGGGTGGTCAAGCATCTTCACGATGAAAAAAGGTTGGGAAGAGGAAGAGCTCTGAAAAAAGCCTTCAGCAACGCCACCGGAGACATTCTTGTTTACATGGATGTAGATTTAGCCACTGACGTTCGATATTTAGTCCCGCTCATTAAGAGCATTCAATCTGAGGGATACGAAATTGCCACGGGATCCAGGATGTTGGGTGATAGTAGAGTCAAGAGAAGCGGTACAAGACACTTGGCATCAAGGGTTTATAACCTTCTAGTTCGAGAACTTTTGGGTTCTAAGCTCAAGGATCATCAATGCGGCTTCAAAGCGTTCAGAAGAGAATCGTTGATGGCGTTGCTTCCCGAAGTGGGCGCTAGTCACTGGTTTTGGGATACGGAACTGCTAGTTAGATCTTCCCAGAGGGGTTACAGAATAAAGGAGATCCCCGTTGATTGGAAAGGCGGTCGTGAAACAAAGGTAAGGTTACTGCAAGATTCCTTGGAGATGTTTGGGCAAGTGTTCAAGCTCTGGTGGCACTTAAAGGTGCAGAATCTCTGGCGTCTATCTTCGAGTTCTTCCAGCTAAGAGAATCAGCGCTCTAACTATCAAAGACAAGCCTAAGACGACTAATATTCCAGCCCAATAAATGAACCAAGTATTTGTAGTTGTGGTTTCATTAAGATACGTGTTCACCAAGTAAACTGCCCCAAACCAGAACACTAGATTTCCGACAGTTTCCGCTGTTCTACTGATCAATGAATGCAAACCAAGTCTGAGCGCTAGAATGATAATTTGCAGGATTCCAACACCAAGGCAAAATCGAAATACAGCATCATACAAAACTGCGTGAGCATTTGGATGTATCGGCACAGGCAGGTATATTGACGTGTTTGGAACTACAGTGGTCGTCATATTGCTGAAGAATTCCACAATGCTTCCCCAAATACCTGGAGTGGTTATGTAAATTATTCCGAACAGGATGAAGACAAATCCCACACCAATTGCACTTAACAGACCTTCTAGTGCCTTGGGTCTTTCACTAACGCTTGTTCTTTCGCTCATTCTCAGAACCTTCCATTCGACTATTTGCGGCTTGAACACATATGCTTTTCCTTTTATGAAAAGCCCAAAGTGTATATTTTAAATACTTATTCCAAGATAAACTCTATGCTAAGGTGATGATTATGTCGTATTGTCCAAAATGTGGCAACAAGGTTGATGAGACTATGACATTCTGCCCACGGTGTGGGGCATCTTTAAAGGCTGAAGCACCAGTGCAGGCGGCGCCAGCTCCTCTTGCTCCGAGGCAAGAAAAGGCTGAGAAAGGGGAAAAGCAGGAAAAGCAAGAGAAACAAGAACCCGAAAAAGGTGAAAAACAAGAGAAGGGCGAGTACGGATTCATCGGCTGGTTAATCGGCGGATTGATCCTGATAATTATCGGCTTCTTCGCGGTACTTCGGATTAGCGGCTATCTTACTACGGGAATGGACACGGCTCTAATCCTGTTGGTGATCGGCGTGATCATAATAATTGCTGCAATATACCTTGCCACCAGAGCACGGAAGCAGTATCCTCCTCCGCCTCCACCGGCTTAGAGAAGCCATCCTAATAACAATCGGTACAGCCTGTGTTCCAGAAGCGTTAACGCATTCTTGCGTCCAAACACTCGAAAGTAGTTTCCCCCAGCTGACTCTATCATATCACCGATGTCGTAACGAGGAAACATGCAGGAAGAGATAATCAGCTTACCCCATTCGCCTCGTTCCATTTCATGAAGCATTTTTACTCCATTGCCTGTGTCGACCTCAAAGAAATAAGAATCATAGTTAGGCGTCACATAAGGCAAATCATCATATTGTTGGGCAAAGACGCCTTCAGTTGCTGTATACATCTCAACGATAGGCGCAGGTCCGAAATATTTGCGGAGAACCGGTCCATACTTAAACTGTATTTTGCGCACGCTGGTACAGAAGAGTGCTTGAAACTTCCACAAGTCGGAAGGCTTTTTCCCATGTTTTCGCTGCACGTACTTGGCGAATGCCAATATCACGGGCGTGACGCCCATAGTCGCAGTGACGTTTCTTTCCTGTGCTTGTTGATACGCTAGTTCAAACCTCTTTTCCCAATCACTTTTGGTGATTCCGGAGCCGAGAGCGTCAATGTCTTCCTGCCTAGGCAGCAGGCTGACTCTGTTAAACATGGGGTTAAGTCTGGCGTAAGTTCCTGAACTGTAGCCGTAGGTAAATTCTTTTCCATCTCGGGTCATGGTGTGAACGCTGCTTGGAAAATTAAGGTTTAATATATCGCCCATGAAAACGTCGAAGTTCTCTTTTCTCAGACCGTAATGCACCAGAGCCCTCGCTCCGCAGGTGAAGATTTGCTTGAGATGAGTCTGGGTAGCGGGGAGAACTTTTGATTTTCCGGTCGACCCTCTCGTCATAACCCAGCATTCCGGAGGTTCCGGTAGAATCACTGAGTAGTTGCCTTCTTTTGCCCGTGCAAAATATGGCAGTAGTCCCTTGTAGTCAATTATTGGAAATTCTGATCGATATTCCGCAATTCCAGCGATTTGCGATGCTTTGTGATTAGTCCCGTACTCTGTGGTCCCATACTTCTTAAGTAGGTCGCCAAGAACCTGCTTTTGGGCCTTATCAGGGTTCTCGAGCGCTTCGTACCAAGGGCCAATTATCGGCTGTAAGATACTGTTTACGGCTTCATTTTGAGGCATCATTTTGAGGCATCATTTTGGGGTTCACGATTACAGAGGAATCTTGTTTCAATCGCCTTATATGTTTCACCATTCATATTCGTAAGCGCACGCATCGGTGTCTGGTGTCTATCATGACAGAAAACGTATGCTTAACAGCAGATAAAATACGCAGTTTGGAGGTACAGGGTGCGAGAAATGTTGCCATTGCCGCTGTCAAGGCGATAGAAGCCATGGCGCACGGAACCAAGGCAAAGAACCGTGAGAGTTTTGTTAAAGAACTTTCAGAAGCCAAAACCGTGCTTTTTGCAGCCAGGGAAACAGAACCTCTCATGAGAAACGCTGTGAAGTGGATTATCAACCGCGTGGAAGATTCTGACGAAAGAGGTGTGGAAGCGTTAGGGGCTTTGGTTTCTTCGAGCTCGAGGAGTTTCCAGAAAAAGCTTGAGGCATCCATCGAGAACATCGCTGAAATAGGCTCGAGAAGAATACGCGATGGCATGGTTATTTTCACTCACTGCCATTCTTCAACATCCTCTCATCTCCTAGGCAAAGCAAGAGAAGCCGGAAAAACCTTTGAGGTTATTTGCACCGAAACCCGGCCTGCCCTTCAAGGCAGAATCACTGCCAGGGAAATGGTTGAACTAGGCATAAAAACGACAATGATCGTAGACTCAGCTGCACGTTCCTTCATGAACGTTGCCGACATGGTAATCGTTGGTGCAGACGCCCTGACTTCAGAAGGAAACATCATCAACAAAATCGGAACAAGCAATATTGCGCTTTTAGCTTACGAGGCTCGAAAACCCTTCTACGTTGTCTCTGAACTTCTAAAGTTTGATCCTAATACATTGTGCGGAGATTACGAGAAAATTGAAGAACGCAGCCCCCTTGAGGTTTGGACTGAAGCGCCAGAAAACCTGATAATTCGTAACCCCGCTTTCGATATCACCAGACGCGACTACATTCACGGCGTTATTTGTGAAGAAGGCGTAATTTCGCCCCACTCGATAGTTGAAGTCATGCATCGAAGATATCCATGGGTTTTCCACTGATTCAGGAAGGAGTCCAGAGTTTCAGAGCAACATATAGTTCACTGTGCGTTTTTGCATAATCTTCTAAGGCTATGCCATTCAAAGACGCGTCAACAGCCTGGCGCATTGCCGTGGCTCCTGCTGCCGTTCCATTAGTGTGACCATGTATGCCTCCACCCGCTTGAATAACAAAATCTCTGCCGAAATTCGCCATCAGGGAAGGGACGAGTTGCGGGTGTAAGCCGCCTGAGGCAACTGGCATAACAGTCTTCAATCCATGCATCTTGGTTTTCAAGGCGTTAATATTCTCTAGGACTTCTTGTTTGGTCTCAGACATTTTTCCCACCACGGTACCAACATGGAGTTGGTCCACGCCGATGATCCTGGCGATTTTGGCTATCACTTGCATGGCTATTCCGTGGTTTGGGTTCTTCGTGAATGCAGCGTGACCTGCCCTGTGAGCGTGAATAACCAAATTGAGGTTCTGGTTACGCAGAGTTTGTAGGGCTGAAAAGCCACAGGTCAAAATGTCTACCATGACGTATTCTCCGCCATGATCTAACACATACTCAGCTCGCTTGAGCATCATTTTGGTCTCAGCTGTGATGTTGGCCATGTAGACTTTGCGTTCGCCAGTTTCGCTTTCTGCCTTATCTCTGCTTTCAAGCGTTTGAACGATACGGTCTTCAAACGGGTTGAATCTTTGGCTGCTCAAGTTTTCGTCGTCTTTGACTATATCGCACCCGCCAACCCATGCTTCGTACGCCACACACGCGTGATCTCTGGTTTTCAATCCCAACTTGGGTTTAATTATAGTCCCTACTAAGGGACGTTCGGGTACATTGAGAAGCTTGCGGATTCCTTCAATGCCGAACTTGGGTCCTTTGAAACCTTTCACGAGGATGTCTGGGATATCGATGTCGCTTAGGCGCAGATTCTTGAGGGCTTTCAGGCCGAAGACATTTCCTGCAACACTACTTAAGATGTTAGGCATGTTTCCTGGTTCGAAAAGGTCGATGGGATAAGCTATCTTGGCCGTGTGTCCTTCAAGCTTGAAGACTCGCGCAGCGAGATGCTTAACATAAGGTTTTTCCGTGGTAAGTTCCGTCCATGTACCCACGGAGCTCTCGGCGGCTACCCCGCCTGCCGCTTCTTCTAGACTAATTCCATCTGGCTCTACTTCAAAACTGCAGATCATGTCTGTTTCTCTACGCTTGTATTTTAGGTCGACAAAGTCAAGATACTTCAAAACAAGTCTCTCCGCGCTAGTGTTGACCGTAGTTCCTTAAAATCTTTAACTATTCCGATTATCAATAATTTCTTCGTGTGGGCCTATGAGACTTGTAGCTGAATTACTTAAAATCACAGCCGGCGGCAGACACATTGTAATTCTCGATGATGAGACTGCGGGCGTTCTGGGCGTACACTCTTCGGACAGAGTACGGGTTGCTTTCGAGGAGAAGGAGGTTATCGCTTTGGCAAACATCGCCACGAATTTTCCTAAGAACCGCATTGGACTTTACGCCGAGATTTCAGGGATGCTTCAAATCAAAGGAGGTGAGTTGGTCGACGTGCAGTTAGCTAAGATGCCTGAGTCGCTTAGTTATGTGCGGGGAAAGATCCGTGGTGAAAGATTGCGGCAGCAAGACATGATAACAATAGTCAGAGACGTTGTGGAAAGACACCTAAGCGAAGTGGAGATTGCTGCATTCTTAACTGCACTCAAAATATATGGGCTCACCATGGGGGAGACGGAAGCCCTGTCCCGAGCTATGTATGAAACAGGAAAGACTCTCGATTTCGGCGAGGCACCCATACTTGACAAGCACAGTATAGGCGGCTTGCCAGGTGACAAGACCTCAATGCTTGTAGTGCCAATTGTGGCAGCCGCGGGTTTGACAATACCTAAGACCTCCTCACGAGCAGTCACTTCTCCAGCCGGGACAGCTGATAGAGTTGAAACTTTGTGTCCTGTTAACCTGTCCATTGGAGAGATAAGAGAAGTCGTCAAGAAGACTAATGGCTGTTTAGTTTGGGGCGGGGCATTAGATTTAGCTCCCGCCGACGACTTATTCATTCAAGTCGAATACCCGTTAGGCATTGACCCTTTGCTCTTGCCGTCGATCATGAGCAAGAAGAAAGCTATCGGTGCCACGCACGTGGTAATTGATATTCCAACTGGAAGCGGAGCCAAAATCAGAACTATCACTGAAGCGCATACTCTAGCTT
>CAYSOZ010000021.1:0-12331 GCA_964432815.1 uncultured Candidatus Bathyarchaeia archaeon | reverse complement strand
TTTTATGGGCCTCAGGAAGAAGGGGTCGATGCCGGTTAATCGGTAAATCTCCTCTATGCTTATTCCTTTTCTAATGGCTTCAACCACGTAGAAAAGTCGTTCATCGGTGGGATTAGCTAACTCTGTTCGGATTCTCTCCAAGTCGTCTATTTTCAATTCATCCGTCAATTCTCTCCCGGTGTCAACCATTCGTACGGCTTTCTGTAAGGCTTCCTCAAATGTTTTGGCGATAGCCATTACTTCTCCAACTGATTTCATTTGCGTTCCCAGCCGTCGGTTCAAGTTTTTGAATTTCTGGAAGTCCCATCTTGGCATTTTGACAACAATATAATCTACGTCCGGTTCCAGGAAAGCCGCAGGTTTGTTAGTTGCTTTGTTTCCTATTTCGGTTAGGTTGTAGCCTAGAGCAATTTTGGCTGTAACATAAGCGATAGGGTAGCCTGTGGCTTTGGAGGCCAAAGCTGAGCTTCTTGATAATCTTGAATTCACCTCTATGACTTTAAATTCTCCTGTAACTGGGTGAACCGCGAATTGGATGTTGCATTCGCCGACTAAGCCGAGAGCTTTCAAAACCGCAAAACTGGCTGCTTTGAGTTTTCTGTATTCTTCATCGCTGACTGTCTGTGAAGGCGCAACGACGATGCTGTCTCCTGTGTGAATTCCCATGGGATCAAAATTCTCCATGCTGCAAACGATCATACAGTTGTCATCGTGATCTCTCAAAACCTCATACTCGATTTCTTTCCATTTGCCTACATATTCTTCAACTAGGACTTGTGATATTCTACTGTGTACCAGCCCTATTGAGGCAATTCTCCGCAGGTCTTCTTCGTTGTGTGCAGCACCTGTACCCTGACCGCCTAGCGTGTAAGCCACCCTGATCATGACTGGGTATCCAATTTCCTTTGCTGCCTGGACGGCTTCTTCGATTGTATTTGCCTTTTTGCTTTTGGGAATTGGTATTCCTGCGTCCAGCATTGTTCTTCTGAATAGATCCCTGTTGTCAGCTTTTTCAATTGCTTCGACGCTGGTCCCTAAGACCTTTACACCGTACTTTTCAAGTATTCCTTTCTCGGCCAATTCTGTCCCACAGTTCAGAGCTGTCTGTCCGCCAAATCCGAGTAAGATTCCGTCAGGTCTTTCCTTTTCAATTACCTTTTCCGCAAACTCAGGAGTTATCGGTAGGAAATACGCTTTGTCGCCGACAAACTTTTTGTCAGTTTGAATAGTGGCAACATTGGGGTTGACGAGAACAACTTCTATGCCCTCTTCTTTGACTGCTTTTATGGCTTGCGCACCTGAGTAGTCGAATTCTCCTGCTTCACCGATCTTTATTGCTCCACTTCCCAAGATCAAGACTTTCTTAATAGATTTCATTTTCGGCATTTTCTATCCTCTCTTTTTGCTTAAAGTAAAAAATGAGTTTATCTTCACTTGGAGACCTGTCTCGAACCCAAAACAGATGAGAAATCGAAAAAGCATGCTCTTTGTATGTCAGAATATTATCTTTATTTTTGCTGGAACTATGTTCTGGGACCAAAGCCCTATACTACCTACCGTTTTGAATTCTTAAGCCTTGCGTTTTCGTTAAGATTTGAGTGAAGATGCTTTTGAACGATGGAATCCAGTTCTTCCCGAGCCTTGTCAAGAGCCTCGTCCGTCTTGGATATATCAGTTCTGGTGAGGATCAGCTTCTTTTTCCTTTCAGTCAATGCTCTTGTGACGTCCGCCGGGGCGGGTCCGCCTCTGACTCTGCAGGCTTCAACCAATTTGAGTGGGGTTGCAAGTTCCTTCAACTCTTGGGATTTAACATGTAGTTTGATATTGGCTACTTCCTTGGCTATTTTCTGAAGAATTTCAGGCGTAGCCTCTTTGAAGGTTAGTTTGGCCTCTACCAACGACTTGACAAGGGCACCAACGATCTTGTGAGCCGTTCGAAACGGAACATTGTAATTGCGAACAAGAATGTTTGCCAATTCAGTGGCAGCAACAAAACTTGCATTGGTTTTGTCAGAGATGTCTTTGGTAATTTTCAGTTTAGGAAGCAACTTGTGGAACATGTCCAAAGAACCGCGTACGTTTTCTATGGATTCCCAGAGCTTAGGTGTGATCTCCTGAAAATCAAGGTTATACGTGGACGGCAGACTTTTTATTGCAGCAACTGAAGCTACAAAGTTGCCTATTAGCAGGCTGGCTCTGGCCCGTACGACCTCCAGGATCTCGGGGTTTTTCTTCTGTGGCATGATGCTGCTTGTGCCAGTGAATTCGTCCGGAAGCTCCACAACTCCGAAGTCTGGAGTACTCCATATGATGAGATCTTCAGCCATGCGGCTCAAGTTTACGGCAAGCAGCGTAAGGGCAGATATTGCTTCAGCGATGAAGTCTCGGCTACCTACAGCGTCGATTGAGTTTTCAAGCAATCCGCTGAAGCCCAATAGTTCTGCGGTTCGTTCCCTGCTAATTGGAAAGCTTGTTGTGGCTAAGGCTCCCGCGCCTAATGGACATAGGTTGACTCTGGTGTACACACTTTGTAGTCTCTGCATATCGCGTTCCAGTGCATCAAAACAGGAAACGAGGTAATGAGCGAAAGTAACAGGTTGTGCAGGTTGCAGGTGAGTGTATTCCAGAATGACTGTATTCGTGTGTTTCTCTGCCACTTCTGCTATGTGATCCAGCATATGTGCTAAACTATGCATCAGAATGAGCAGATCGCTGCGCAACTCCATATGAATCGCTGTCGTGACCTGATCGTTTCTGCTCTTGGCAATGTGGAGGTTTCCACCTGCTTCGGAGCCAGCTTCCTGGAGCACAGCTTCTTCCACTGCCATGTGAATGTCTTCGGCTGAGGGGTCAAATTCAGTGTCAGAACACTTGACCAGAGCTTGAAGAAGCTTAGCCCCGTCAGATTGCGCGATGATTTTCTGTTCAATTAGCATCACGACGTGGGCTTTGTTTATGTCAACTACAGCTTTCGAAAGCTTTAGGTCATTTTTCATTGAAGACGTGAACTTCGCAACGTCTTCGCGGACAGGGGACAGTCGACCGCCACGCAATATTTTTGACATCACTCTCCCCCTTTCCATTTTACCTAAACTGGTTTAGTAGCCTTAGGTGCTTTCTGTTTCTTGGTTGAATGTTTCAGGGCATTATGCATTCTTGTTTGAAGGCCCCATAGCTCAATGAATCCCTTAGAATGTGATTGATCAAAGGTGGTTTTGATGTTGTAGTTAGCCAGGTTCTTGTCATACAGCGAGAATGGAGATGAGCGTCCAACTACTTGCATCCCACCTTTGTAGAGTTTGAGTTTCACTTCGCCAGTGACGTTTTCCTGGGTTTTGTCTATGAAAGCGTCAAGGTCTTCACGTAGGGGGTCTACCCACAAACCTACGTACGCAAGGTAGGCCCACTGTGCGTCAATTTGTTGCTTGAAAAGAACTTCGTGTCGAGTCAGTACCATCTTCTCAAGGTCTTTATGTGCTTCCAATAGTACGGTTGCAGCAGGGCACTCGTAGACTTCACGTGATTTGATGCCTACTAAGCGGTCTTCTATGTGGTCTATTCGGCCGACACCGTGTTTTCCAGCGGTTTTGTTCAAGGACTCCACAAGGGCAAGAGGTTTCAATTTTTCATTGTTAACGGCGACCGGTAAGCCTGATTCGAACTTTACGGTGACATATTCGGGTTTGTTTGGTGCTTTTTCAGGCATAACAGTCCATTCGAAGGCGTCCTCTGGAGGTTCTTGACTGGCATCTTCCAGAAGTCCGCACTCGATTGCTCTCCCCCAGACACTTGCGTCTATGCTGTATTTCTTAGCGGCGGTTGAGACTGGAATTCCTTTAGTTTTCGCGTACGCTATTTCCTCTTCTCTCGTCATGCCCCACTCCCGAACAGGAGCGATTATTTTGAGATCTGGAGCCAAAGCTCCAAGAGTCACGTCAAAGCGTACTTGATCGTTGCCCCTTCCTGTGCAGCCGTGAGCTAATCCTGTAGCATCGTTTTTCTGTGCTATTTCCACCATCTTTGCTGCAATGAGCGGACGGGATAAGCTTGTACTTATCGGGTATTTTTCCTCGTAGAGAGCGTTTGCTTTTATTGCTGGGAAAATGTAGTCCGCAGCAAATTCATCCCTAGCATCTATCGAATAATGTTTCAGTACTCCGAGTTTCTCGGCTTTTTCCCCAATTTCCTCTTGGTTTTCCTGTTGTCCTACGTTGACGGTGACAGTTATGACCTCGGCGTTATATTTTTCTTGAAGCCACTTGATCAGCACAGAGGTGTCTAGCCCGCCCGAGTATGCGAGTACTATCTTTTCCATGATATTTTGCTCTCCCGTTTCTGAAATGGAATTGTTCCCGTTACCTAACTTGCGGGATTTTTAAACTTTGTGACTTTTTTGTAACATGACAAGGCTTAAATGTCTCAATTGAAACATTGTTGCATCATGACAATAGCTCAGAAGGTCAGAAACCACCTGCGAAACAAGCCGTACCTGCTGGAAGCGTTGGAAAAAGGAATAGTCAATCTAAGCGAGCTATCTAGGCAGATACAAGAAGAGTTGAAAACAACCAACACCGGCGCTGTGAAAGCCGCACTGCGTAGACATTCAGAGGAACTACAAAGACACAAACAGAAAAGAGAAGAAAAAGTACTGCAAGTGCTGAAGAGAAGCGGAATAGCAGTTTATGACAAGAAAGCAGTAATGATCACCGGTAGAGAGCTGGAAGCGAAAAGCGGAATGAAAGTAGATTTAATGGGCAAACACGTCTACCTGCTGGATAGAAGCGAATTGCCTGAAAGAATAAACGCGCTTGTCAAGCACGACAATTGCACGATGATTGTGATTCATTCTCCAGAAGAACTAGAATCCACACCTGGAGTTGTCGCTTTCCTTACCGCCTTACTGGCTGAACAGAATGTTAACATGATAGAGTTCATCTCGTGTTGGACGGAGACTATCATAGTTGTTGAGAAGAAGGACAGTCTCAAGACTTATGAGGTTCTGTCAAATATGGTAGGTTAACATGGGATTAGACTGTATCGAACAACCTTTTTCTTTCAAAAGTGACTGGTTAGACCAGACTTTCAAGAGGGTAACAACATTATTTATAATTGCAGTTCGATATTCTCTCCAGATCCAGAGATGAAACTATGCCCCCAAGCCACGTTACTGTCAAGGCACCTGCAACCACTGCAAACATGGGCCCAGGCTTTGACGTTTTCGGTCTCGCCTTGGAGGAGCCGGTAGACATAGTGACGTTAATACCTATTCCCGAAGGGGTAAAAACGGAAATAGAGGAGTCCGCGTCGGAGGCGAGCCTTGTGTTGCAGGAGAGAAACGCTGCCAACATGGTCGCGAGTCAAATGTTGAAGGAATTCTCATTGAAAATAGGTGCACTCATAAAAATCAAAAGAGGCATACTACCCGGAGTGGGTTTAGGCAGCAGTGCGGCTTCAGGAGCAGCCGTTGCTTACGGTTTGAATCACATGTTCAACCTCAAACTTGACAACAAAGAGCTCATTCGGTTTGCTGCCAGAGGCGAAGTGGCCTCGGCGGGCTATGAGCATGCAGATAATGTTTCAGCTGCTATTTGTGGCGGCTTCGTCATCGTCAGATCGTATGATCCATTAGAGATCGTAAGCATGAAGGCCCCGATAGACATGCAGGTATGCGTTGCTTATCCTCACCTAGCGCTCTCGGCTAACAAGACCGAAAAAGCTCGGTCAGTAGTGCCCAAGCAAGTGCCCGTCGAAGGGCTCGTTTACAATGTTGGCAGAGCTGCAGCAATGGTGAAGGGATTTGCTGAGGGAAACGTTGATTTAATTTGTGACTCGATGTCAGATGCGGTTGTTGAACCTGCCCGAGCTTTCATGATTCCGGGCTACAAAAACGTTAAGGCCGACGCAATGAAAGCTGGCGCCTGCGGCGTGGCAATAAGTGGGGCTGGACCGGCCATGATAGGCATAGTCAACAAGAAGAAGGCTGATGCAGTGGTAGTTGCCAATGCAATGAAAGCGGGCTTTGAGTCTGTGGGTCTAAGGGCAACCTCTTTCGTAACGAAGCCAGGCAAGGGAGTCGAATTGCTGGAGATGAAATGATGACATATCAAATATGTATCAATTGTGGAAGCACGTACGGCATAGACGAGATTGCCTATTTCTGCAGAAAATGCGGAGACCTGCTCGAGGTACAGTACGAACCTGGCGAACTAGAGAAAGCAGTTAGAAAGAGTGAGTGGCAAAGTCTTCCCCTTTCGGTATGGCGATATAGAGGTTTCATGCCTATCAGAGGCTTTTCAAGAGTAGTTTCTCTAAACGAAGGCGGAACGGGGCTTCATTTATGCCTCCGACTGGGCGAAAAACTGGGTCTCAGACAACTCTACGTGAAGAATGAAGGAGAAAACCCGACCGGTTCGTTCAAAGACAGGGGTATGACTGTAGGTGTGACAAAGGCAATCGAGCTCGGCGTGAAAGCCGTCATTTGTGCGTCAACGGGGAACACTTCAGCCTCTTTGGCAGCTTATGCTGCAAAAGCAGGATTGCAATGTGCAGTACTCATTCCTTCAGGCAAGATTGCCTACGGGAAACTATCTCAGGCTATGATATACGGTGCAAAAGTTCTCCAAGTGCGAGGCAACTTTGACCAAGCTTTAGAGATCGTGTTGAAGCTTTCGGAGAAGCACGGCGGTATTTACCTGCTTAATTCGATTAACCCATTCAGGATCGAGGGACAGAAATCTCTGGGTTACGAAATATGCGACCAACTCAAGGGAGAAGCTCCGGACCGTATTATTGTTCCGGTTGGCAATGCAGGCAATATCAGCGCCATATGGAAAGGCTTCAAAGAATTCTATGATCTCGGATTGATTAAAGATTTGCCAAAGATGACTGGAATTCAAGCATCAGGTTCAGCGCCTATCGCTCAGGCGATTAAAACTGGAAGCCAGACAATTGTGCCCGTTGATAAACCTGAGACCGTAGCAACAGCTATCAGAATCGGGGCGCCAGTCAGCTGGAAGAAGGCATTGAACGCGATACGAGAGTCGCATGGGACTGCTGATACAGTGACCGATGCAGAGATTTTGGATGCACAGAAGATGCTGGCAAGAGTTGAGGGGCTATTCGTAGAGCCTGCAAGTGCATCTGCAATCGCTGGTCTAATGAAGCTGATTAAAGATGAAACAATTGACAAAGACGAACGCGTCGTTTGTGTTACCACAGGACATGGGCTTAAAGACCCTGATACCGCAGTGAAGGTGAGTGAAAAACCGATCGAAGTTGACGCAGAAATCGGTGCCATAGAACGAGTATTAGGCTTAAAAACAGCGTTGACTGTGCCTGTCTCTAGGTGATTGCCGTGCGAATAATCTTGGTTGGATATGGTGTAGTTGGACAGGGTCTAACTAACATTCTTCTTACTAGGCGTTTGGAGACCTTGAGAGATTATGGTCTAAATCCGAAAATAGTCGCAATTGTTGACAAGGGGGGCGCAGCCGTAAATCCTCAAGGCCTAGATTTGGAAAGAATGATGGCGCTCAAGAAGAAAGGCACTGTGGCGGCAGACAGACTATTTGGCCGACCAGAAATCTCTCCATTAGACATCATAGAATCTCTCGAAGCTGAAGTTTTAGTAGAAGCAACATCCACCAACATAAAGAACGGTGAACCAGGGTTATCTCACATTAAGACGGCTTTCAAGACTGGCAAGCATGTTGTCACAACCAATAAGGGACCTTTGGCTTTAGCGTTGCCTGCCTTGACTGAACTAGCTGATTATAACAAGGTGTATTTGAGGTTCAGCGGCACAGTAGGTGGAGGCACGCCTATCTTAGAGTTTGCTAAGAAATGTCTCGCAGGCGACAAGATAGTGGCTGTGCGTGGGATACTAAACGGTACGACCAACTATATTCTCACGGAAATGGCGGAGAAGCATACAAATTTCGAGCAGGCCTTGGCAAGTGCTCAGAAACTTGGGTACGCTGAAACTGATCCTTCGATGGATGTTGACGGTCTAGATGCGGCCTGCAAAGTGGTAATAATGGCTAACTGGATAATGAACAAGAAACTCACACTGAGGGATGTTAAGGTGCAAGGTATTCGCGGCGTGACTCTGAACGAAATCAGCGAAGCAGCCAAGAAAGGAAATGCAGTGAAACTTGTTGGAATGATAAACGAAGGAGCCTCGGTTGCCCCGACTGAGATTAGCAGGTATGACCCATTGTGCGTCAGAGGGGTTCTTAACGCTGTTACTTTCGCGTCTGAATTTGCTGGGGAAGAAACCATCATAGGCAAGGGTGCAGGCGGAATTGAGACCGCGAGTGCAGTTTTAAGAGACCTAATCGACATTAGGTATAACATGGCGAACAGAGTGTCCACATAACATGTTTGGGTTGGGAATATGAAGACAATAATAATGAAGTTCGGAGGAACGTCTGTGGCCACAGGGGAGAAAATACGACACGTGGCTGACCTGATTGCTGAACAAGCCAAAAAAGGCGATAAACTAGTCATTGTAGTTTCGGCCTTAGACGGCGTGACTGACGAGCTTTTTGAAGCTGCAGAGGGAGCAAAAGAGGGTAACGAAGCATCCGTTCAAGAGTTTAAACTTCGAATTTTGAAAAAGCACTCAGAAGCTGCTTCTAAAGCTGTAAGCAGAAATCGTATACGCAGAGAAGTTGAACAAATCGTCGAGAAAACCATAGACGAGATGGAAAAAGTTCTAACAGGAATCAGTTACGTTGGCGAGATTACGCCAAAATCAAAAGATTACGTTCTATCTTTCGGAGAACGATTGTCAGCCCCAATTGTTTGGGGTGCGATCCGGGACAGAAAACTTGAAACTCGATGGTTCACAGGTAAAGATGCAGGGCTGGTAACGGATTCCAATTTCGGCGAGGCAAGTCCTCTCATGAATGTGACAATTCACCAGCTGAAAGAGCGAATAGGCCCTTTGCTTGAAGAGAAAATTATCCCCGTGATAACAGGATATATTGCGGCTACACAAGACGGGGTGGTTACGACGATAGGGCGAGGGGGTTCAGACTACACGGCAACTATTTTGGGAGTTGCGCTGGGTGCTGATGAAGTTTGGATATGGACAGATGTTGATGGCATTATGACAGCTGACCCTAAAACTATTCAGTCAGCCAGGATGCTGCCCGAGCTGTCTTATCAGGAAGCCGCAGAGATGGCAATATTTGGGGCAAAAGCCATGCATCCGCGAGCTTTAGAACCCGTAATCAAAGAGAGAATTCCTGTAAGAATAAGGAATGTGATTCACCCCGAAAATCTCGGAACCTTAATCGCAGACCACCAACACGGAGGATTGAATAATGTGGTGAAAGCGGTAGCCCTGATCAGAGATGTGGCCATGGTCAACGTTAGGGGAGCGGGAATGGTTGGTGCCCCGGGGAGTTACGCTGAAGTTCTCAATGTGCTTGGAAGAAATAACATCAACGTTATGATGATTTCAACGGCTGTTTCTGAAGCGAACATGTCACTTGTGATCCGCCGAAACCTCGTGGGCAGAGCACTTAGCTCTTTGGAGATAGCACTTCTAGGCAGAGGATTAATCAACGAAGTGACCACGGAAGATGATGTCTCAGTGGTCGCCGTTATGGGTGCCAACATGAAAGGTACATTAGGTGTGGCGTCAAAAATATTCACTACCGTTGCTCGAAAAGGCATCAATATCCGCATGATCGCGCAAGGCTCTTCGGAACTTAACATTTCATTCGTCGTTAAGGAAAAAGACGGTCCTGACGTTGTTCGAGCCATTCACGAGGAGTTCAAGCTGGACAAAATGTGATAGCTTCTTCACGCTATATCATTTCAAAATCGATGATTTGCTCGCAGCCAGAAGGCAATTGACTGGGCTGAGATTTAAAAAAACCTTAAAAACAGTCGCCAGGTTCTAGTTTCAATGGGATGGTAAATACTTGAAAAATACCCGCGTTGTCATTGCCAGCGGAGTGAGGACTGCCATAGGCAATTTTGGTTGCGCTCTCCGGGATATTCCGGTTGTCCAGCTCGGCAGCAAAGTAATCAATGAAGTTTTGATGAGAAAGGGGTTGCGTCCAGTGCCCGCTGCGGATAGTTTGGACTTTCGACCTAAAGTCTTAGGTCCAGGCTTGACAGAACTAGAAAAGAAGTTCGGTAACTGGGGTGAGTCTCTTCAAGAAATCGCTGTAGACGAAGTCATAATGGGAAATGTTCTGCAGGCGGGACAAGGGCAAAATGTGGCGAGACAGGCAACTATCTACGCCGGGCTTCCCAAAGAGGTCAGCGCTTTTACGGTTAACAAAGTGTGTGCTTCCGGACTTAAAGCCATAAGTCTTGGCGTCCAAGCCATTGTCACCGGGAACGCCAGCGTCGTTATAGCGGGAGGCATGGAAAACATGAGCAACACACCTTATGCTTTGCCCAGAGCAAGGTGGGGATACAAGATGGATCTAAGTGGAAGGGGAGAAATATTGGACCTCATGGTCTTGGACGGTTTATACGAGATTTTCTACGGATACCACATGGGTGTGACGGCCGAAAACATCGCTGAAAAATTCGGAATTACCAGATATGAGCAAGACGAACTGGGCCTCTTGAGTCACCAACGAGCTCGAAAGGCAATCAAGGATGGTATATTCAAGGATGAAATCACACCTATCATGATTCCCCAAAAGAAAGGTGATCCACTTGTGTTCGATACTGACGAAAGACCTATGGAAACTTCCATCGAGAAGATGTCGGCTCTGCCACCCGCATTCAAAAAGGACGGCACAGTTACCGCCGGAAATGCCTCTGGTATAAATGATGCTGCTGCAGCTGTCTTGCTGATGAAAGAAGAAGAATGTATCCGTCTTGGCCTTGAACCACTTGCTCGAATAGCAGGATATGCTTCCGGTGCAATCGATCCAGCTTACATGGGTCTTGGGCCCATTCCGGCTGTCATGAAGGCTTTGAAAATGGCTAATCTATCATTAGATGACATCGACCTTTTTGAACTGAACGAAGCGTTTGCCTCTCAAACGATCGCTTGCATGAGGGAATTGGGGATAAGCCTTGAAAGAACTAACATCTATGGAGGCGGCATATCTCTCGGGCATCCGATAGGGTGCAGCGGTACACGAATAGTTGTCACGTTACTCAATGCATTGAAACGGAAGAAGGCAAGATATGGTCTGGCAACAATGTGTATCGGAGGGGGGCAAGGAATGGCTATGATTCTGGAGGCCCCAGGCTGAAAAATCGTACTGCCCAGCTAATTCTTTGAAAGCCTTTTCCTGAGCTTTTTTTCGAAGGGCAAACAATACTCTTAAGTTGTTTGGCGGCAGTAAGAAAGTGCACTAAGAGTGGTTGAGATCATGAAAATGAGAATGATAAAACTAAATCCCTCCTTCGTTATGAACGCTTTGCAAGGGAAAGCATCAAGTTACCCCGCTAATTTACCAAGCGACACTGAACTTCTAGCCCTCAAGTACGACTTGTTTTCCAAGCAGGTTTCTGCTGTTGTGAGAAGCGACAGTTTTGAAAACATCCCAGAATCCTATCCAATTCCAGAATTCAATTTAGTCTATTCAGAAAGTCCGAAACCTGTTTCTGAGCCCAAGCTCGCTGTCGAGTTGAGACCTGAATCTAAGCCCGCAGAGAAGGTTCGGGTTGACGCAAGTCAAGATACTTTTGGAGTGGAAAAAGAATTCAGTGCTGAACAACGCGAACTGCTCAGCTTTACGGTAGAAGGAGACTACGTTGTAATCAAACCAATACAATACTTGAAAGCTGAATGGGATGAGATTAATGATGTTGTTAGAAGCATTGGCGGCAAATGGGTTAAGGGCGACATAATCAGTTTTTGGGTGGTTCCACTGCAACGCAACTAACGTAGGTTGGTTAACGAAATCTTTTCCCCATGGTTGTGCTTCGCCATTGTGGAAGATAATCTCTCTATAAATCTGAATATCGGCGTTTTTCACGCGCTAATAAGAAAACTCGTTTTTTGTCCTCTCATGCAGAAAGAGCCTCGTAAATCGTTTCTTTTTTTCAAGGACATGGTAAACCTTTTTATAGGCGAACCAGACCATGTGGGTTGTCACATTAACTCATGTAACTAAATAAGCTCCTGAAAAGCTTTTGGAAAAGCATGATACATTTTGTGGCAGGAGAAATAGAATATAGTGGAAATACAATCGTTTAAAGACTTACCATTGAGTATGGAAGTCTTGAAAAGCATAAAAGAACTTGGGTTTGAGGGTCTTTTTCCGATTCAAGCTCAAGCAATAGTCCCGCTGCTCGAAGGCAAGGATGTCATCGGGCAAGCACAAACAGGAACAGGCAAGACAGC
>CAYSOZ010000020.1:12117-13110 GCA_964432815.1 uncultured Candidatus Bathyarchaeia archaeon | reverse complement strand
ACAAATATGGCTTCTTTGGAGAAATAAGTGTAACGTTAGCAAGTTGACTTTACAACTTGAAAAGTCTTAAAAGCAGTACAGACAATATGAGGCTGAGGGGGTTTCAATGAACAAGCTTTATGCAGGCTTGCTTGCGGTAATACTGATAGTCATCATCGTTGCAGCATCGTGGTTCGCATTTTTCTATAAACCCGCTGCTCCCGCTTCCAACAAAATAGGCATAATCTTGGGAACCGGCGGCCTCGGCGACAAATCCTTCAATGACATCGCCCATGCGGGTGCAGAACGCGCCAAAAACGAACTCGGAATCAACTTCTCCATTGCAGAACCGAAAGCCATATCAGAATACGAAGGCTTCCAAACCAACTTCGCAAAAACTGGAGAATACGCACTGATCGTTTGCATCGGCTTCGACCAAGCAGACGCACTTAATAAAACAGCCCAAGCCTATCCAAACCAAAACTTCGCCCTTGTTGATATGGTAGTCGAACTTCCAAACATTGCATCCCTAACATTCAAAGCAAACGAAGGCTCCTTCCTCACCGGCGTGATCGCCGGAATGTTCACCGGGATCACCGGGAACAATAAAGTAGGGTTCGTCGGAGGAATGGACATACCCTTAATCAGGGACTTCTACGTGGGCTACAAAGCAGGCGTCGAATGGGCTAACCCATCTGCCACCGTCCTCGATCCAGTGTTCGTAGGAGGCTGGGGCGACCCGACAAAAGGAAAAGAGCTTGCGGAGTCTCTGGTAGGATTGGGAGCTGACGGCATCTTTGCAGCTGCTGGAAAAAGCGGACTCGGAGCGCTTGAAGCAGTTCACGAGAACGGAATAATGGGCTTCGGCGTTGACTCATGCCAAGACTACCTATACGACGAAATCGTAGCCAGCGCGACCAAGAGAGTAGACGTAGCAGTGTACGAAATGATAAAGGACGCAATAAACGGTGAATTCGAGGGAAAACTCTATTCCGGAGGACTTGCGGAGAAATG
>CAYSOZ010000020.1:0-12107 GCA_964432815.1 uncultured Candidatus Bathyarchaeia archaeon | reverse complement strand
ACTTCCAAACGAAGAGAGCTTCTGGGAGGAAACTTTCGATTTCACCGAAGGTGATTTGCCGGCAAACGTTTTGACAAAGCTGACCGAAGCCAACAACGGGATCATCAACGGAACAATCACGGTGCCTTCAGGATACACATAGCAAAGATTTAACTCAAGTTCCTCTCCTCTTTTTTTTCTATGAGCACCGCCATCAAAATGGTGGATATAACTAAGTCTTTCCCCGGCACTCTGGCAAATGACAAAATAGACTTCGATGTCAGAGAAGGAGAAGTTCACAGCTTGCTAGGGGAAAACGGTGCTGGAAAAACAGTTCTAATGAGCATTCTTTATGGACTTTACAAACCCGACGAAGGGCAGATTTTCGTCAAGGGAAAAGAAGTCAAAATCGATAATCCTGCTAAGGCAATAAGCCTTGGCATAGGAATGGTGCATCAACACTTCATGCTTGTTCCATCCTTGACTGTGGCTGAGAACATAGTTTTAGGGAGTGAACCAAGAGAGTACAGGTTCTTGTTGGACTCAGCAAGAGCCAACGAAGAGGTAAGCAAGCTTTCAAGGAAATATGGTTTAGAAGTTGACCCTGAAGCGCTTGTCAATACTCTTCCGGTGGGAGTACAGCAAAGGGTTGAGATCCTCAAGGCACTCTTCAGAGGAGCGGAAATCCTAATCCTTGACGAACCTACATCAGTATTGGCCCCTCAAGAAGTGGAAGGCCTCTTCAAAGCGGTCACTGCACTCAGGCTACAAGGGAAATCCGTGGTATTTATCTCCCACAAACTCAAAGAAGTCTGCGCAATAAGCGACAGGATTACAGTTTTGAGAAAAGGGAAAGTTGTAGGAACAGTTGAAAAGACTGACACAGACATGGAAGAACTAGCTAAGATGATGGTAGGTCGAGAGATCTCCACCATCATTAACGAAAACCCATTTCCCCGGAAAAAAGTGGTTTTGCAGGTGGAAGGACTGAAAGCCTTCGACAAACGTAGAATGCTCGGTCTAAAATCGGTCACGTTTGAAGTCCACGAATCCGAGATTCTTGGAATAGCTGGCGTCGAAGGAAACGGGCAGTCTGAGCTAATTGAAGTCCTAATGGGATTAAGAAAGCTAGACGAAGGAAAAATACTCCTAAACGGATTGCCAATAAGCAAGGCCTCCGTCCATGAGAGAATAGAAAAGGGCTTTTCAATAATTCCGGAAGACAGACAAAAAACAGGACTAGTCTTAGATTTCTCTGTTCAAGAAAACCTCATACTAGGACGCCAAGACAAACCTCCATTCGCGGAAAAATGGTACGCATTAAACCTTGAGAAAGAATCCGAACTCGCAGAGGAACTAATCCACGAATATTCAATTCAAACTCCAACCAAAGAAACCTTGGTAAGATATCTATCAGGCGGAACACAGCAAAAAGTAGTCGTGGCAAGAGAATTCAGTAGACAACCAAAATTCATAATCGCTTCACAACCAACAAGAGGATTAGACATCGGAGCAACAGAATACGTACGGAGAAAACTCATCGAAATGAGAGACAAAGGCTGCGCCATCCTGCTGATATCAGCTGACCTCGACGAAGTCTTAACCCTAAGCGACAGGATCGCGGTAATCTACGAAGGAAAAATAGTGGCCCTAAGAGAACGTGGCAAAACAAACGAACTAGAAATAGGTCTCCTCATGACAGGAGCAGCAAATGACTGAACACGAGATGACCAGCCAAAAAGTCAAACAGCTCCTCGATAAGACATGGCGCAACCTCTTAACCTCGCTGAGAAACTCGATTCCTCAAGTTATTGCCGTTGCTGCAGCTTTTATTATAGGAGCAATAGTTCTGGCTGCAACGGGCCACTCACCTCTGGAAGCGTATGGCACCATGCTTATTGGAGCGTTTGGCGACATATATGGGATCGGACAAACCCTGACACAGGCAACCCCGATACTATTCACTGCTCTGGCATTTCTTCTCGCCTTCAAATGTGGACTCTTCAACCTAGGAGCTGAAGGCCAACTGCTGATGGGCGGATTCTTTGCCGCAGTCGTCGGAATTTCACTAACCGGGCTACCAGTCTTCATACATTTACCACTAGCCCTGCTTGCGGGAGTCCTCGGAGGAGCCCTATGGGGATTCATCCCAGCAATCTTAAAAGCAAAACTTGGAGCCCACGAAGTCATCACAACCATGATGTCAAGCTACGTAGCCTTGTACGTGACCAGCTACTTCGTAAACTACCCTCTTAAAGCACCAGGCTGGGTTTCCCAAACCATTCCCGTTGCCGCTTCGGCAGAACTCCCTCGACTCCTCCCTGTAACACAGCTCTCCGCAGCATTCATTTTATCGATCACCGCGGCAGTGGCAACAGTCTACTTACTCGAAAGAACAACTTTAGGCTACGAAATCAGAGCAATTGGCCTAAACCCCTGGGCCTCTGAAAATGCTGGAATAAGCACCAAGAAAGGTATGATTCTTGCCCTCGTAATTAGCGGTGCAATAGCCGGTGTCGGAGGAGCGGGGGAAGTGCTAGGTGTTCATCGACGATTCATCGACGGCTTTTCCCCCGGCTACGGTTGGGATGGATTAGCCGTCGCGCTGATCGGGGGACTGAACCCCTTAGGCTCCATAATAGCAGCAATTCTGTTCGGAGCCATAAGAAGCGGCGGCATTAACATGAACGTATCCACAGGCGTGCCATTAGACATCATAAATGTGCTACAAGCACTTGTCGTTCTATTTGTCGCAGCGCCTAAAATCTTCGGATACATCAAGAAGAAAGGAGCTTTCAAATGGTTGAATTTACAGACATAATCAACGCCGGCCTCTTTGCTGCCGCCTTGAGAATGGCAACCCCGCTCGTCTTCACATCAATCGGCGGACTGTTCTCAGAAAGAGCAGGAATCGTGAACATAGCTCTAGAGGGCATGATGCTAACCGGCGCTTTCTCAGGCGTCCTCGCAACTTTTGCCACTGGCAACCCATGGCTTGGAGTCTTGGCGAGCATGCTCGCTGGCGGCTTACTCGGATATCTGCACGGAGTGCTGACAGTGAAATTCGCGGGAAACCAAATCATCAGCGGAACGGGAATAAACTTATTGGCGCTCGGCGGCACGGGATACATGTGTCAGGTAATATGGGGATCAAGAGGCGCATCTCAAAACGTACAAGGCCTCGAAGCAATTTCGATACCTCTCCTAAGAGACATCCCTTTTATAGGAGAAATCATAGGAAGTCAAACGCCACTAGTCTACATAGCAATTCTAGTGGTCATACTGTCCTACATCCTCTTGTTTAAGACACCCATGGGATTGAGAATACGAGCCGTGGGCGAGCATCCAGCGGCAGCCGACACAACCGGAGTAGACGTATACAGAATAAAATACCTCTGCGTTGTGCTAAGCGGCATGCTAGCAGGACTCGGAGGAGCATTTCTCTCACTGGGTCACCTAAGCCTCTTTGTCAATGGAATGACCGGGGGGCGAGGCTTCATCGCACTTGCAGCCATGATTCTGGGAGGATGGTCACCCTTTGGAGCATTAGGAGCCAGTCTCCTATTCGGCTTTGCAGATGCATTACAGATGAGACTTCAATCGGTGGCGTTTCTTCCATCTCAGATCATTCTAACGCTGCCTTACATCCTCACCATTATCGTCCTAGCAGTTTTCGCCAGGAAACGCGCTCCACCGAGCGATTACAAACCGTATACTAAAGAATAAGGCCTACCCCTTATTTTTGCAGAACTCTAACGCAAAGGGTGACTGCGAAGACAACTTATTCTTTGGCACGTTTTTTGGCCCTTTGTGAGTTCTTTTCCATTAGCACAATTGCATCAATTGCAATCTTTGTTTCTTTTTTGATAGCGTTTCTGACGCGTTCATCTAGCTCACCTGTCTGTTCCCCTGGCTCAAACTCGCCTTTTCCTACTCCCATTACAGGATTGCCATCAACGGCCAAAATTGAACCAGCTCTCAGTTTCTTAAGCATGGCAATGGTGAATAACACAGAGCTCTCCATCTCGACAGATAAAACGCCGAATTTACTCCATCGTTTCAAGGATTTAAGGTTGCCATAGAAAGCGTCGGTGCTTAGGACTAGACCGAAATGGAATTGTTGCGCGGCTTCATTTGCCGCCTGCTTAAGTGCGGTTGCCACTTCGAAGTCTGCAACGGCAGGGTATTCTAGTGGTACATAGTTTCTTGACGTGCCATCGGCTCGAACAGCTGCAGAAGCTATGACTATGTCGCCCATTTGAATGTTCTTTTGAAGTGCTCCTGTTGTGCCAACTCGAATAAAAGTTTCAGCCCCAATTCGCGCCAACTCCTCAATCGCTATTGCTGCCGAGGGACAGCCTATCCCAGTTGAGCAAACTGAGATTCCAACATCGTCTTTGCTGCCGGTGTATGTTACAAAGCCACGGTAATCAGACACTTTCCGACTTTCATCAAGAAAGGAAATGATCGTCTCGACTCTTCGGGGGTCGCCGGGAAGCAAAACATATTTTGCCACGTCTTCAGTTCCACACATGATGTGGGGCTGTATCAGTTTTCTCAATGATTATCTCCTTTCTAAGATGTGTGAGGGCTGAAAATAAATTCTTCTCCTCGAAATGAAGCATTACTTCTCCTATGGCTGTTTCAGATTAGACAATTCGCCTAGCAAACGCTCAACGAGTTCCTTACTAACTCCGGAGGATATTAGTCTTGAAATGGCAACTTCAAAGGACTCATTAGTCTCCTTGCTCTTCTTGGCTAGTTTCTTGAGCGTCTCCTTGATTTCCCAGGGAAATACTATCCAATCGCTCGTCTCCTTGCTGTAAAAATCAGGCTTGATGATGCTCCACGGTTTATAATAGAGCGTCAGGATTCGAGCTTCCTTGACTCCTTGTCGACAAAGATGATCTTTTACCAACAGTGCACTCTTGCCTGTATCCGTAACGTCATCAACAAGCAAGATTTTCTTGTCAAAAACGCTCACAGGAATCGGCTGAGTCAGACGGGGTTCCCGGTTGGTTTCATAGACCCCAACGTAAAACTCCGCGCCTACGCTAGTTACATAGGGATTGTCGAGCAGATCTGATAGAACTCTTGCGGGAATCCAGCCGCCTCGAGAAATGCCCACAATTATTTCAGGTTTGTATCCGCACAGGCGAACCTCGTCCGCCAGCTCGATTAGCATGTTATGTATCTGATCCCAAGATGGTACTTCAAATCCCAGTCCCGAATTCAACTCAGGTTCCCCTGTTTCTTTCAATGTATATCAAGTTTATAAGCGCAAGCTCGCGGAAAAGGGGATCCAAATTACTAATGCCAAATAGTCTCTTTGCGCTTATCCATTTCTACCATGTGTGCCCTTCTGAATGTAGAGAGCTGTCGCTAATTCCGCAAAAACCGTTCCTGCCATAACGATAAGTGAGAGACCATGGTCCATTGATTTGAGAAATGTGACTGCATACACAGCTATCGGTGCCAGTATTGTCAGAACCCCAACAATCAGTTTTTCCAAATCGTTTAGAACCGCGGCTATTTTGCCTTGAGCTGTTGTCCTTAGAAAGAGTCTGATTTCAAATATGCTTGCAGAAACCACCGAAGCTGTTACTAGGAAAGGAATAAGAATTGAGGAAAACGAAGTCAAAGGTCTGACGCAGGATAGTACCGCCAGAGCTAGAGGGACAGGAACATATGTTGCAGTGGTCAAAAGTGCTTTGGACACTGTAATTCTGTCAGGGCTAATTGGCAAGGTTTTGGTATACTCCAGACCTCTTCCTTCTGCGCTTAACAAAGCAAGGGGCAGAAGCAGAGTGAAAATCGCCCCCATAGAAGTGGCTATGAGAACTACGGATGTTCTCAGAAACTCGAAATTGGAAATTAGCAATGAAATCAGCACCGCTTCAAGAACAGGAAGGGCAAAGAAGAAGGCTGTTGCAGGATTTCTGGATGCAACTTTCAGGTCTTTCAGAACGTAACCTGACAGCGGACGACGCGTTTTGATAGAGAAATCTCTGGCCACTACTCGGTCGATTTTGACCCCTGATCCTTGCGATATGCGTTTCACTGTTCCAACACTCCATTTGGCGGCAAGAACAGCAAGCAACGCATACCCGACCATTGCAATTGACGCTGGCAGCGCTGCGACGAATGTCACATTAGACTGGACAATGGCTGCTATGGTTATGCCTGTTGAAAACGGATAGAAAAGAGACAACAGATTTGATACTATGCCAAAACTCTGTAATGCTGCTTCTACAGTAGGCATAATATAATACGGGATGCTGAATAGGAAACCTACACCGACAAGCAAGAGTCCCCACATCAAAATGAAGACCAAACGGAAGACGGTATTAGCTTTCGACCGCCCTCCACGCAAGAGGTTCTTTTGGAAAACCCTTGAGAACCAGAGAGCAACTGTGACAGCGAAGAGCGCATTTCCTGCTGAGGCCGGTAGCATGATCAGAGCTGCTATTGGAGATCCTGTTAGAAAGACCGTTATTGTGACTTGGCTGAGTATTGAACCCCCTACTACGTAATCAACTGATCTGACGAAAGACAACAGGGTAATTAGGGAAGAGTCATTTCGCGTGATAGGCAAAGTCGACAACAATTCTGAAGATTCTGCACTCACAAATGACGAAAGCGTCTGAATTGCATACAGCATAGTGAATCCGAAAGTGACAGCCAAGCTTAACGAGACTGAACTGGCCAGGCTGAAGGCTGGGGTTCCTAGAAATGAGGAAGCAAAAGGCGTAGCAGTGAGTATAATGCTGAAAATAGCTACTATCAGTTTATCGAATTTGGCAATTTTCAGCGCTCTCTTTGCCAGTTCCAGATCGTCTTGGGCCTCATCGCTGGGACTGCTGCTCCTTCCAAAGGCACCCCACCACATACGCCCTCTCTCCCCAGCTATTGACCGGTAAACCACTTCCCTGTAAGGTATCCGACTCAGAGTCCAGGCTTCAGCCAACTTCATTCCTGAAGAATGCCTCCCTCAGCATTCTCGTGGTGTCAGCTATCTCTGCTTCTTCGTGGGTCAACTTCAAGAAGACTTCTTCCAAAGTGTCGCTTTCGCCCTTTGTTCTATATTTGAGTTGACTGAGTGTTCCTTCTGCTATCACTTTGCCTCGATCTATTATGCCGATTCTCGTGCAGATTTGCTCTGCAACTTCCATTATGTGTGTTGAGAACAGGACTGCGCCGCCCTTCTTCGCGTGAAACGATACCAGATCTTTGACTATGCGGCTGCTCTTGGCGTCCAGACCATTCAGGGGTTCATCCAGTAACAAGACGAGCGGTCGGTGTATGAATGACGCAATAATGGCAACTTTCTGTTTCATGCCCAGAGACAGAGTAGCTATGGGTGAATCAAAATACTTGGCCATATCAAAAGCCTCTGCAAGTCGACTAACCATCTCATTAGTGCCCGCCTGGTCGGTTTTTCTTATAGATGCTACAAACTCCAAGAAATCCCTCGGAGAAAGAGAATCATAGACTATCGGATTTTCCGCCACGTAGCCAATTCGCGACTTTACCTCAATCGGTTTCTCAGTGGGGTCAAATCCTCCGACCTTAACCCAACCCGAGGTGGGCTCCACCAAACCGAGGACACTCTTTATGGCCGTGGTCTTCCCTGCGCCATTCGGACCCAACAGCCCATAGATCTCGCCTGGCATAACCCGCAAGTCTAAATCGGTCAAAGCTTGAACGGAGCCAAACCTCTTAGTAAGCCCAGAGGTTTCAATCATAGGTTCAGAATCAGAAAAGGTCCGACTTTGCATCCCACATTGCTCCAATACAGATCCAAGTTTTGCTTCCCCGGTGGGCAAATTATGTCTTGCTTATTCACAATTCATATTGAATCATCCCAAAAGAGGCGAATAAATCTCAGAGTTCAGAGAGTGAGCCATCGCTCAATCCTGACAATTTTGAGATTAAGCCTACTAATTGACCACCACGAATTATAGGTCGTGCCATTCCAGAAAACGTAACGAGCAGGCTCGCAGATTCAGGAATCTGAGAGTAATAGCAGCCCTTCCATGCCCCCATTGGGTTTAATCATAGCTTGCCGCTTGTTTAGAGGGGCGTCTGTTTTGATTTTTGTTCCCATTAAGGCAGGAATCGAGAATTCACGTGACACAATCGCTAGATGAGAACCTATCCCTCCGGTCTTGCAGACTACGCCTGCAAGTTTTGAAAGAATTGGCCCGAGAGTCGTCGTTCCCGCATCTTCAACGATCGCAATCTTGCCGGCAGCTCCTTCCTTCCACAAGCTGATCACGTCTTGAATTGACGTTATTACTCGGAGTTCACCCTTTGCGGAAACATTCATAGTTATCTTTCCGTTGCCAACTACCTTCATGACTTGAATCCTCGCTCGAGGAGCTTGGATTCTTATCAGCGCCAGTTGAATATTAGATTTTGCCGGATTGGCGAGAATGCCAAATTTTATTTACGCTATAAAAGAATATCACGTTAGTGCAGAGTTGGAATCATGAAAATTGCAGAAATCAATGAGATCATTACCCATCTGAGCAGGGTCTTCGCTAACATTGTTCTCGAAAGGAGTCTTCTTGAGTCAAAACTATTTCCAGTTAATGCTTACATTAGTCTCGGTTTCTATCAAACGTATAATGAACTTCATGATGTAATCAAGCAGGTGTGGAACAAGATCTCCCCTCATGAATTAGCCGAGAAAAGCAGAAGCCTACTTTCGCCTATACAGGCATTGTCAATTTCGTATCTTTGGCTTTACTATTCGCTTGCGAGAATGGGTACAATTTACAACAAGTGTGACGGCAATCCCAGCAAGGAACCGCTTGAAAAGAGAGAACAATGGAAATGGATGCTTGAGAAGTGGCATAGCCTGGCAACCAAGTACTTCGCTTCTGGTAAGCCAACGGTCGCAGCATCCGATGGGAAAAACATCGGTTTAAGCGCCGAATCAATTGCCTGGGTTGAAAACCACCTTCAACCAGTCACACCCGAGCAAGCATCCAAAGTGAGACGAACAATAGGTCTCGTCGACCTGTATTCTTTCATAGATGAATGTGAAGCAAGAGCTAAAATCGTCAATCACGGTCCCTACCTTCTGAGCAACGGAGAGACACTTGTCCTGATTGAGTATACTAACCTCTACGACGGGCACGGTAGGCTGTGGCTTCCTTGGTCAGCAACCGAATCTAAACTGCCTTCCTCAACTCTAGGAATTGCGATGACGCTGAAGGGTGCAAAAACCAAATTCAACGACATCGGCACGATGACTGCGGATCCAGCAGACTACTCAAAACTCGTTAAGGGTATTGCAGCTTACAAGAAGAACGGCGACAAGATAGTCCCCGTGGGATTGGATGAGCTGCCCTCATATGCAGAAGCCGCAGAAAACGCTCAAGCCGAACTCTACATGAAATTCGCACAGATGGACAGAAAGGAACTCCTGATCTCAGGCGCAACTGCCTATTGGAGATGCTTCGCCAGATACACAGACGCAGTCGGAATCACAGAAAAGATAGCTTGGAATTTATCCCAGCCCGTTCTCGATGAATACCTTCCAATCTTCATGAAAGCAAATGAGGACCCCGCTTTCTCGCGAATCAAGAAAAAAATCATTAAGATGAAAGCTCTGCCATTTCTAAAAGAAAAAGACCCGATAATGTACCTGATGCCCGAGTAGACAACCAGACAAGGAAGACACAGATGCCCAACACAATCAAGACGAGAGATGACTACTATTTCCACGTCCCAGAAAAGGAATTGGACTGGCGTGAAAGCTACTACTTCAATTTCGTAAATCATGACAAAGAAACGTCAGGATTTACCACGATAGGCATTCTACCTAACCAAAGGAAAGCGGAGTACCTGCTAGCTCTATTTCACAGAAACAAACAAACGTTATATTTCAAAGAGCAAGAAATAGCTACAGATACCAAGTCCGAGAATCGGCTTTCAGACAAAACTCTCACTTACACGCTTATTGAACCGCTGAAGAAATGGAAAATCGGTTTCTCAAGCCAAGACATGGAATTACTAATTCAATGGGAAGCACGTTTTCCTCTTTTCGATTTCGGAAAAGGCAGTGGAACCTCTTGGACAGGTCACTTTGAACAGTCAGGCATTGTCGGAGGCGAAGCCAAGCTTCGAGACGGTAGAAAAATCAGAATTGACGGCTACGGACAACGGGACAAGAGCTGGGGACAACGAAACTGGCACATAGAAAACTGGTTCGCACTCCACGCCCAATTCAAAACCTATGCAATCGGCTTGAGAAAAGATACCGTAAATGGAATTCCACACGTCTCCGGAGGACTTTCTTCGGCAAAAAAACAGAAAACTGCTTCTCAGGTAGACCTTGAAATAACATACGGAAAAGACGAAAATAAAATCCCCGCTGGAGCCTTGACCACGATACACTACTCCGACGGAAAAGCTGTAACCCTTCGGTCAGGACTAGTTTCGTCCAGAAGTTACGCCAAGTTCTCTCGAATCTTCCCAAGAGGAACAACCGAACTCTTCGAGGGAATGGCAGCACACGAGTGCCTCACAACGGGAGAGAAAGGAACAGGGCTAATTGAATTCCTTTTCACGCATCAGAAACCTCAGTCTGATCTTTAATCTGACACTCCACAAAAATCTATTTACAGAAGATAACGAACACCCGATTCAATACCGGCAAACAACGAAATGGACTATTATGTTACCCGTATAGCTTTCTGCGGACATGCAGCAACGCATTTTCCGCAATGCGTGCATAGGTCCAGCCAGACCCCTGTTATCTGCCAGAATTGCGGGTCATTGACGTCTGACTCGTTGGCTTTCAGGTTCTCATGACGAAGGAAAACGGCTGGGTCGCACACCTTCAAACAAGCACTGCAGTCTCTAGGATCAATGCCTCCGGTTGCGTTCCCGCATTTTGAATAGTCAATCGTGATCTTTGTTCTCTTCATGCCTTATCCTCAGTTTTCATTCATCAATACATGTTGGCAATCCCTGGAACATTCTCCCTGGGGATGAGAGTTATCGCGCTGTAGTTACAGCGATCTCTGCAGTGTCCGCAGCCAAAGCATTTGTTCTGATCTATAATGGCCCTCTTCAAAGTGGGTGAATACCTTATCGCTCCAAACTGGCAGTCTGAAACACATGCTTTACAGCTTTGGCACAAATCGGGATTGATGTCGGCAACGTATTCTGCCTTGTAGACGGCGCCCAAACCGAAATCAGTCCGAAGTCTCAGCCCCCCGCATTGAGGAACCTCACAGGAACATATCGCATTGACATATGGAACGGGTTGGAACCAGACTGTCGCGACTCTGCCTTTTTTATTCTGTTCATCCAAGGCTGCAACAGCCTCTTCTCTGCCCAGCCTCACTTTAGTTTTTTCAGGAATGAAACGCGGCAATTTCTCGATCACACCCGAGAGGCAACCGAAGTTGATGCAGCACACGTCCTTGACTCCTCTCTGCATCATCCTACACATGCAGTAGTTCTGAATGATTGGTTCGGCCGCCAAGGTCATCATGATAAGTTTTGCTTCTTCAATCGGTATTACCTGCCCGAAGTGACCGTCTGCCCTGACCGGGTTCCGGTTCTTGCTCTCTGAATGAATCATACTTTCAGCTTTCCAGCGTACGACGCGGCCGATTATGGGCAATTTGAGCTTGTAGCCCATTCCTATGGAAGAAAGGCCCATTATCTTGCGGATGTAGACTGTCTCAAAGTTGCGCCATTGCTCTTCAAGATAGGCCTGAAGATTCTCCTTCTCCGCAAGCTCGTTGGAGTAGTTTCTGGCGTTAAGGTACCATTTCCCGCCTGCGCCGTGTTTCATGCACCATTTACACATTAGAAAATCACTTATTCAAAGTCAATGTTGTAGCATTTTGGGTTGTCAGTGTATATAAGAATTGGGTGGAGCAAGTGAGACCTACCGTTAGATTGTTTGGGCTATTGAAGCATCTATTTTGTTCTTCGCAGAGTCTCAAAGCTTCCGTAACCACCATGTCGATCGTCCAGAGTAAAACTGCCAAAAGCCTGTGTTAGAATTGAGAGTCTGCCTTCGTTGTCGGTGAAGGGTAGGGGCACTAGAGGTCCGGTTTTTCCTTCCAGAATGCGACTCTGATTTAGGGCGTCAGTTATTA
>CAYSOZ010000019.1:0-13416 GCA_964432815.1 uncultured Candidatus Bathyarchaeia archaeon | reverse complement strand
AATTTGTCTTTCCATATAGCGTGCAACTTCCTAAAATTACAAAATACTATTGTTCTTGGCAGAATTCCTGCAGAAGAAACAAATACTGTACAAATTGTAGGATACAAATAGACGAAAAGAAAGCCTTGAAACAGTAATTTGAAATCTATCGGATTCTGCTTCCTTCCGTAATGTCTTTCTCGGGCTGGAGAAAAACAACATTGCCTGTGTCGTCTTCAGCAGCCAAAATCATGCATTGAGACTCAACTCCCATAAGCTTGCGTTTGGGTAGGTTAAGAACGAACGCACCTTTCTTGCCTATCAAATCGGCGGGTTTGTACCATTGCATAAGTCCAGCCACTGCTTGTCTCTTCTCCACTCCAAAATCAACCAAGATCCTGATGAGGTTTCTTGAACCGGGAATCTGATTGGCTTCAATAATCTTCCCTATGCGCAAATCAAGCCTCTGAAAGTCCTCAAATGAGAGCTCCATATATTGGCACCGTAATTGAACCTTGGGAACTGACCAGATAAAAGACTTTCGCGAACATGTCTCTCTATTCTTGCTATCCTTGGTGATTCCTATTCTCAGCTTCCCATCTTGTCTTTTCCTCTGAAGCTATGCTGTGAGCAATGCGAAGCGGCTCAGGGATTCGACAGCTACATGCGCAATGTTTTGCGATTTGAATGGCTCTTTTAAGGGACACCATGTGGCCGATGCTGACATAAACGGGTTTTGATCCTTTCTTTGTCGGAACCTCTGAGCCTACAATCTGTCCGTCATAAGAAAGGAAAATCTCACTGCCAACCTTAACTGGTATACCGATGAGACTACTCTTTGCCACTCCGATCGTGGGCTTCTGGACTACAAGCCCTAGGTGACTGGCAAACCCACATCTGAAGGGATGAGCCATTCCATGTCCGTCAACGAGGAAAACATCGGGTTGAAGCTTCAGCTTTCTGATGCATGCCACCGCTGGAGGGATTTCTCTGAAGGAAAGCAGTGTAGGAACATAAGGGAATTTCGCTTCGCAGGTAGCCGTCCGAGATTCCAACAAACCAAGAGTACTGTAATCCAAGACGACCACCGCACCTATGGCCTTGTTTCCCGTATAAGCAACATCAACGCCTGCTACGTATTTGATCTTTCTCGGCAGACAGTCTCCAGTAATTAGCAGCCCAGACAAACGCTTCTGCAACTCATGAGCTCTAACGACAGAGAAGCCAGGCAAAAATGCGTCGTTCAGATTCATTTTCTGTTCTTTCGAACCTTTTGTTGTCTTCCTCGCGCTCGTTCAAAACGCGTTAAATGATCCTCCAGTGATTTCCTACGTACTTCTTGGGTGACATCTCCCCGTGTGGCTTCAATAATTCGCCTTGCCACGTCACACTTTCTCCTGAGACCTGGAACCAGCATGTAGGCTTCGTCTAAAGCGGTCAGTTCAATGTAAATCTCATCCATAACTTTCAGGCATGCATCACCTTTTTCAGCGTCGCCAACCCGCAGAGCGTCTAACGCCAATCTCCGATACTCACCTATGACATCCGCTAGGCCCAGCACGTAATCAACTGAAGGAACACTGAGTTCTTCCGGAGAGACAAAACGTGATTCACTAGCTAATGTAAGAAACACGGCAGCCTCAGAGTACTCCTGAAGCGCTGCACTGAACATACCACCGTAGACTATGCTTGGATATTCTTCGGCCATTTTATGAAGCTTCAGAATGATCTCTTTCGCCTCTTCGATCAGCCTTCTCGCTTCGTCAAGCTTGTTCTGATGATAGCGGAGAATTGACTGTTTGGAGAAGTTCGTAGCTTTCCGCATATCTTCGTAAAGGGCTTCTCTAGTTTTCTCCTTCTCCGTGAGTTCCGTTTTCACCTTATCAAGTATTGCCTTCAAGGTCAGCATGTTCTCTTCACACTTAAGGATAGAGCAATACACTATTTATTGAAATCGTCAAAATAGAAACAGAAGTCCATTGTCAACTATTTCTTGATGCAGGGTTCAGGTTGCTTCCATCATTCCACAGAGAATTTTTCACGGATTTCATTTCTTTGATCGTCTACTCGCCAATTCCGAAGCATGAAGTACATGAACCCATTTTCAGGCGTTACTTCATGGTTGAACCATTATCGAAACGTAATGGCTTCTTTCTTCGGCTCAATAACACAACCCGACTTTCAAATGATTCGTCAATAATGCGGTAACCAGTAAGCTCGGCCAAGCGTTCTGCAAAAGCATAGACCTCCTTGTGGTCTGGCATACTATCATAACCGAGACGGAGAGTTGAAAAGCCAATGTGCATGTACGCCTTAGCCTCAATGTACGTTGGACTAGCCTTTTCAATGAGCTGAGCATAATCCTTGACAGACTTCATGTTATGTTTTCTAACCAGAGTCATGCGAATAACGGTGGGACAACGAAAGCTCGGGAAAATGGAAAGTGTCTCATTTAGCTTGTTCCAAGCCTCTGGGAAATGGGGGCGGCAAACACGTTTGTATTCTTTCTCGTTAGGAGCACAAACTGAAACGTACAGTTGGGTAGGTTCTTCGTCCAATTCCGAAAGTTTGGAGGGCATCGTGCCGTTTGACACGAGAAAAGTTGTAAGCCTTTTATTGTGAAAGACACGGATCAACTCTCCCAGAGGGCCATAAAGAGTAGGTTCTCCTGTTAGACTAATCGCAACATGCTTGGGGATTCGAGCTTCTGCCAATTTTCCCCAATTTACTTTCGAATTCCCATTGTATCCGCTCAATATTGCATCTTGAGCTTTCAAGCAACCGCGCATGATTTCTTCAGCGGGATCCCATTCTAGCCGCTTCATTTCATCCCATGTTACTTGCAGGTCCCCGCTTTGCGCTCTCCAGCAGAACAGACATTGTTGGCTGCATGAGAAGAGTGAGGGAGACATCTGGATACACTGATGAGATCTTATACCATAGAACTTTTGTTTGTAGCAGGGCCTATCGTGGACCAGACTCTCGTGAAGCCATTTGCATTTTTTAACCGCCGAATGTTTGCCAACCATGTGGTATTTTTGCTTCTTTAACGCTTGAACAAGTGTTGGAGAGATCTGGTTTTCCATGATACTTGCAGGCCTGGTTTGTTCTTTTGGGACATAGAATAGTGAAACCCATTTTATTAAATAATCTTATTCGGTTCAGTTTATGAAAGAGTGGGAATGCATGAAATCTTTTTGCAAGAGCCTAATTTACTCCTGAAGCGACTGGCGTCATTTTCCCCTCGCGAATTTAACTTCGACTAACGAAAGGCAAAGTTTAAAATGAACATTTAATAGTAAATGTCAGCCGAAACAAGAATGTCTAACGAACATAGGAGAACTGTGGTTTGAGCAAGAAAGCCGTTACCTCGATACTTCTCTTCGCAGTGGTGGTTACATTTCTGTTCATGCCGTTCTCGATTGTTTCTGGTCAACTCGGGGTTTATATTTACCAGGTGACTCCCACTGGATTATCTGGACCTGTAGGTCAGTTTGTCAATGTTCAGGGGACAATAAACACTAGGAATGGTGACTATGAGGTTTGGTTTGAAAAAAGCCTCGTTGACAGCAACACCGCGGAAGGATTCTACATAAACTCCAATTTCACGGTACCTGAAAACATAGCCGGAACCTACACAATTGTGCTCAGAGATGTTCTGGAAAACGCTAATGCCACAAAGGATTTCACAGTAACCACTGAGTATTCGGCGAAAGCCGTCGTTCCCTCAGCGCCTGCCATATTGCAGCAAGGAAGCAGCGTAACCCTGAATGTTCAGGTTACTGGAGGAGCAGCAGCGACCGTGTATAATGCAGATATCACGGTAAAACTTCCAGCACCTCTGGACACCAACTACTCAAAGCAGATTACTCTCACAACCAACCAGCAGGGAACGGCTCGAGCTCAGATGACCTATCCGGATGCCAGCTTTCAACCGTCCGGGTCAACTACGGATTACGCAGGGTCATACGGAGTTTTGTTCAATCAGACTCAGTTGTTGTCAACCAGTTCTTTTCTCATAGGTTTTACCGATCAGGACACATATCATAGAGGGCAATCTGCGACTATCCGAGCAATAGGATATCAACCAAACGATCCTTCGACAATAACAATAACCTACGCAGAAACAGGTGCTGTCATCAACTCCTTATCGGCAACCGCCTCAAGCGAGGGCATAATTAACGCCGCATGGGTAGTGCCTTCGGACGCAAAAATAGGCAAATATAACATAGCCATAACCTCACAGAGCAATCCCAAGCTCATACCCGACTCACAAGTCGTGACCGTACCCGGTTATCCTGTGACAATCAGGACCATAAGTCTGGCAGGAAGGACCGTACCTCAAATAGTGATTAAGGCACTTGATCAAGCGACGAACACAGTGTATAATGCTACAACCGCAACTGATGGAAAGGCTACAATTAATCTGGAAACGGGGAACCATGAAATATCTGCCTACTGGAATGAAGTAAGAGTTGCTCAGACAACTTCTTCCGTAACCGGGCAGTCCTCATTTGACTTGACATGTGAGCTGGCAAATCTCAAAATAACTGTCAAAAATAGAGACGGCTTCTTAATGCCGTTTGTCAATATAGACATAAGTTTTCAATATACTAAAACTGATGGAAGCGGATCACAAACTGGGACCGCATCAGGTCAGACTGACCTTTCCGGAACTTTTGTTCTGAACTCGACTCTTCCGCGAATCAGCTATATAGTTAACGCTTCATTGTACGGATTGATTTTTAACTCTGGCAATAACTCAATCCCCAGCCTTCCAGCGCAGCCCATAGCAGAGACTTTCGTATTGTGCCCCACCGAAACAGTGGCGCTCAAAGTAGTAGGCTACAATCAAGCCCCGGTTGCCAATTCGAGATTAGAGCTGGTCGAAATAACAAGCGGGATATTCTACGGATACACGACTGACAATTCTGGAGATGTAAATGCCGAGGCTACCTTTGGAAAGTACAAGTTGCGAGTTTACGTAAACAGTATTCTACTAAATGAGACGGTCTTAGAAGTCTTCGGTAGTACACAAAAAGAAATTCAATGCAGCTCATATAACATTCAGATATCTGTTAAAGTAGTTGACTACTTCGGACAGCCCATCTCAAATGCGGAAGTGGTTGTCAACAGGCCTGGAATGGAAAAAAGAACGGCTGTAACAACTGCATCAGGGACAGCGACATTCAGCGGAATAATCGGTGGCAGCATGCAAATAGTTGTTTATCCTATGGGAGTAGAGAATTCCTACGAAGCAGCGAATGTTGACGTTAATTCTCCAGAGTCAATACAAATTAAAATGTCCAGATACGCGCTTTTTGGATCTATTCTGGTTGAAACAAGCTTGATAGTAACAATCGTGCTTATCGCATCGGCAGTGATCTTGTTTGTACTCATAGAAATCTTGAGAAAAAGTCGAATTTTCAGAAAAGTGAAGTAAATACGGGATTCTGAGTCTGGAATAAAAAGGTTTATATTGATTCCGGGAGAAATAGGTTTTCTGGGAATGCGTCGCAAACCATTGAATTTTGAAGACTGAAATAGAGGTGTATCCATTGGCCCAATCTAAAGCTTGTTCTCCAACATGCCCATCATTCAAATGTGCCAAGAACTCTGCCTTTTACAGACGCGATATTGTCTGGTGCAGATGGACTGAAGAAATGTGCAACCTTTCAAACTGTACCTACTCCCTCTGCGTCAAGAGACGCTTGCTGCCAAGAGGAATCTGTGGAGAAACCGTGAGACGGCAGACGATAGAGAAGGCTCCTGAAGAGGTCATCGGCGAACCGGTGAGACTCCGAGGAAAAGCGTTGCGCAAAATTGGAGACAGAGAAATATTCTGAAATAGCAATTAGGCAAAAAGGCAGAAGAACAGGAGTTTCTCAGGTTCTCCAAAACCCATCTTTTATTTGGCTTGCACTCGTTTTACAACGGGCGGCTTTACTTTCTTTAAAATCCTATAGCCGCAAATTATGCATTTTGTTTCTCCGCCGCGAAGCTCTAACTCTTCAGATGGGACTCTAGCTCCACATCTCATGCATTCATAGACAATTCCGGTTCTTTCCATGAAGTACCCTGTTTCTACAAAAGAAAAGTATTTTGCTTTTAAACGTTTCCAGTCACATGTGAGATAGCGAAGGGTGAAGATTGAGGAACCCACTTCGAAAAAACTTTTTTGGCTCTCTTTCTTCCGGCCACCATAAAGTCTGCAATGCCTACGATATAATTGGAGATATTGCAGTAGTTAAGGTGCCGAAGGGCTCTCTACTGAGTGCGCACGACACTGCCAGAATGATCATGACCACGTACTGCAATGTAAAAACCGTTCTTGCTCAAACAAGCCGTGTCGCTGGGGAATTCAGGCTCAGACCACTGTTATACCTGATGGGCGAAAAGAAGACCCGAACTGTGCACCGAGAATTCGGCTGCCTGTTCGCTGTGGACATTGCAAAATGCTACTTTAGCCCAAGACTTTCAAATGAAAGACATCGGATTGCCAGTGCAGTTAAGCCGCGAGAAATCGTTGTCAACATGTTTGCAGGCGCAGGGTGTTTTTCCATAATGATCGCCAAGAAAGCAGACCCTGAGAGAGTCTATTCGATAGACATTAACCCTTCAGCGTTTCAAATCATGAAAGAGAACATTAGACTGAACCGAGTTTATGATAAAGTGATCCCTCTGCAGGGCGACTCAAAAGAAATTACTGAGAGGAAACTGCAGAATGTGGCTGACCGCGTTTTGATGCCTTTGCCCGAGAAGGCACTTGAATATTTGCCTATCGCAGCTTCCACGTTAAAACCATCTGGAGGCTGGATACACTACTACGATTTTGAGCATGCCAAGAAAACTGAGAATCCGATTGAAAAGACCGAGTTGAAAGTGGCTGAACGACTCTCCAGTTTGAATTTAGTTTTCAGTTTTCCCTTTTCCCGCGTTATCCGGACAACTGGACCGAACTGGCACCAAGTTGTTTTAGATATACGCATCAAACGCTCCTCGGACAAATCTTAATAACCATTCCCCATTCAATGTGTATGCGTGAACCGAAATGAAAAAGAAACTGATGGAAATATTGGCATGTCCGATAGACAAGTATCATCCGCTAGAGTTACACGTTTTCGAAGAGAAAGAAGAAATAGTTGAAGGAGTAATTGTCTGCCCAAAATGCCTGCGTTGGTACCCTATTCGCGATGAAATCCCTGAAATGCTACCTGACGAATTGCGGAAAGAAGCAGAAGACCTGCCCTTCCTGAAGAAATGGAAGAATCAGATGCCGGAAAAAATCGTTTCAGAAGGCAAGCCGTTCAATCTGAAGAAGTGAGTTAGGACTTTAGGTTTACCATTCTGTTTTTTGCGGAAGATCTTAACGCTGCCTCAGCAATTCGCAGAGCTTTCAAGCCGTCGTTTCCTGCAATCAGGGGCTTTTTCTTTTCTGTTACGCATTCAGCAAAATGTTGGAGTTCAAGTTTTAGAGGTTCCTGAAAGGGAAATCTCGGCTGGAAGCTTTCCTTAGCACTTTCAATCCACAGATCCTGCGTTATGTAGTCCAATCTCATTATTGCCTCACTTCCAGTAACCGTCAAAGTTCTAGTTTTGTACGGAGTCAACCAATTAGATTCTATGAAGGCACTCTTCACACCTTCATATGTAAGCATTATTTGCGCGTAATCTTCGAATTTTGCATGCTTCATGCTTCCCGCCTTGGCATACACACTGATTGGATCTTGGTTAGAAATGTACCGCATAACGTCAATGTCGTGGATCGCTGTGTCTTTAACTACTCCTATATCACCTATTCTTTCAGGCCACTGCCCGACTCTTTTTGCGGTAATGCAAACCAAGTCTCCAATTTTTCTTTTTTCAATCGCTTCTCGAATGTGCTGAAGACCTGGAATGAATCTCATCAAAAATCCCACCGTAAGGTGAAGTCCGTTCTCCTCTGCGGTCTCGATGAGTCTTTTTGCTTGCCGCGTGTTGGTTGCCATGGGTTTCTCCACCAGAACATGTTTTCCAGCCCTCAGCGCTCTGAGAGCTTCTTTTGCAAGCATAGTTGACCACGTACAAATGCTGACAGCTTCTATGTCTTTGTTTTTTAGCATTCGCGCGCTGTTCGTGTACATTTTCGCTCCGAACTGTTCAGCAATATTTTTTGCTCTTTTTGCGTCCACATCGCAGATGGCGATAAGTTCGGTTGACGGTAGTTCCCGATAAACTCTGGCGTGATTCTTGCCCCAGAAACCCGTTCCGATAACTGCCATGCCTAATTTCTTCATTTCTTTTCTATACCTCTTCCAAAACCACGATATATGAAGCCTTCTTTCTCAACTTCTCGAGGGTCGTCTAGCCCGACTAGGTCAACTATCGCCGCCGGCGTTCTCATAACAGCGCGCAGTTTCTTGAGGTTTAAACGCTTGAATTGATCCTGGCCCACAAACAACACCAAACAATCCGCGCCCTCCGCTGCTTCATTCAGACTCCTCTTAAGTCCCAAAATAGTTTCAGAAGGTTCAGTCTTGGCCAACAAAGGATCGTAAAGGCTGACTTTTGCCCCCCTTGCCTCCAGCATCCTTACAAAAACATCAGTTCCTTTTCCCGCTTTAGCCGAGCCCAACACTGCCACCCTAGATCTTCTGAAAGTCTGCCCACAACTTCGCAACGATTCCTGCGTCAAACTAATACCATGCAAGAAAGCTTCTTCGTTTATTTGTCTAGAAAGTTTTGATAGCCTAAGCTTCGCATTCAGGTTTTCCGCGTTCTCAAGAAGAATATACGCTTCGTTCTGACTCTCTTCCTCAGAAATTATTGGGGGCAGGATAGGCTCCTCTGAGCCTAAGAGCCTGAGAACCCTAAAATAATCTGATCCTGCACTTTCGCATAAAACAGCCAATTCGTTTGCCAAAGCGATTTCAGAGTCTTTTCTGGCCGCGGCGAAGAGGACTGCCAGCTCGGCAGCCTTAATATCAATCGTCGTCTTGGGGCGTCTGCCTGTCATCGCCTCAAGAACTGTTGATGCGGCGTTCAAACTGATCTGGTCTAAACCAGCAACCCTCAACTCTTGGCCGGCGATCAATTGAATTTCTTGTCCGTTTGAAAACTGTAGAGGACTGTAGACCAGGCCAAGCCCGTCTCCAGTTTTGAGACCTGATGTATTCTCCAATATTTCCTTGATTATGCTTTCCGTGAAACCGAAACCAGACAAACCGCTATAGATAAATAATGTTCCTGGGCGTAGCACTGCGCCGACTTGTTTGCTATTACTTTCTACTTCTGAATAGTCGGGGTTTTTCTTTTCATCAATTTTCGCAGTGATCGTCATGACTACAATGTCACTAAGCGAAACCGCACTCTTGAGGTCGCTAGTGGGAACTATTTGTCCTGTTCTAACAAGCCCTTTTACCCTGTTTTCTACTTCGTGATTGGTGAAAGCAGTTTTTCCTTTCGCTAAGCGTCTGACTACACTTTGATCAGCGTCCACGCATCTAACTTTGAACCCTGCTTCGGCGAAGGATACAGCGTAGGCGATTCCTTTTTGCCCGCAACCTATAACGCATACTGTGTATTTTCCACGTTTTTCGACTGTGTCTATTGCCTCTGGTCTAATGTGTAGAATTGCAGGCATGAAAACGGACTACCCTTTCGCTATACAGTTTTGAGATTTTTTCTGAGCAGTTCGCTATATTCTTCAACTAGCTTTAATGCTTTTTCCTGGGTCTTTGCCTCTGCGTATAGACGGTAAGTCGGTTCTGTTCCGCTAGGCCTGACCAAGATGGCGCTCTTGTCTTCAAACCAGATTTTTACGCCGTCTATGGTGGAAACGTTTTTGCCTTTAATCTTTTCGCGAAGCTTTTTGAGTAGTTTAATCTTCTTGTTTTCGGGGCAGTCTACCTTTCCTTTTTCAATGAAGTATTGTGGTTGCTCCTCAACAAGTTCAGAGAGTCTCGCTCCAGTATCGGCCATAATTTCCAAGATTAAGGCGGTAGTCATTGCTCCATCTCGGACTGATTGATGAGGCCCGTAGAAGACGCCTCCGTTCTCTTCACCGCCCAATTTAGCGTTGATTGCTTTCATCTGCTGCGAGACAGTAACGCTACCCACTTTGGTCCACACAATTTCACCTTTGTAGGCGTCAGCCGTCTCTTTGATTAGGGTAGATGAGCTAACTGGAGTTACTATTTTCGACCCAGGGTTTTTGAGGAGGAAGTATTTTTCAACTATGGCAAAAGTCTTGTCTCCCATGTAAACCTGCCCGTTTTCGTCAATAAAGATCGATCTGTCAGCGTCTCCGTCGAAGGCTACGCCAAGGTCTGCGCCGAGCGCTTTTACCGTTGCAGCCACATTTGTGAGGTTTTCGGGGCGAGGCTCAGGCATTCTTCCCGGAAAAGTTCCATCGATGTTTGCGTTTATACTAGTGACCCTGCAACCCAACTCTCTCAAAAGTGTCGGAGCTGTCAAGCCACCCACGCTGTTTGCCGCATCCACCACAACGTGATAATGCTTTTCCGCGATTTTGGAGACGTCCACATGCTTTTGTATGGCTTCCACGTATTCTTCTTTGATTTGAGACAAATCGGTTGTAGTACCAAGTTTACTCCAATCGGCAAAAATTGCCTTGTTCTCGAAAAAGATACTCTCTATTTCAGTCTCCTGCTCATGCGAAAGCTCTATTCCGTCTTGCCAGATTACTTTTATACCATTATATTCGGGAGGGTTATGAGACGCAGTTACTATCACTCCCCCGCCCATACAGTGATTTTTTACTGCAAACTGCAGAGCCGGCGTAGGACACATCCCTGCTGAAAACACGTTGCAGCCGGTTGCTGTCAGACCGGCAATAACTGCTTTGGCAAACATTGGACCGCTGGTCCTGGCATCGTATCCAACCAACAGACTCTTACGCTTGAAGAACGTTCCAATGGCTGTTCCGACCCTCACGGCAATTTCTGGTGTTAATTCCTTATTGACCAGTCCTCGAATGCCGTTTGTTCCGAAGAGTTTGTGTGAACTCAATTTACAAGTCTCCGTATCCTAACAGATTATTTTGGACCTTAAAATGTTTTGAGTGACTTCTTTAGCTGGGCAAACAGAAGTTTTGCATGTGAGTGAGACGTTATCTCTTATTTTCGCTTGGTCTGCAACTATGCACCCAGCGGGTATTTTGACTTTCTTCCCGATTGTGGCGCCCTCCCCTACTATCGCTCCTCTCACCGATGCATAATCGTCTATCTTTGCGTCTGCAAAGATTACTGAGTCGCTTATCTCGACGTTTTTTCCAACGGTCACGTTTTTGCCTAATATAGCGTATGGTCCTATGACTGATTTTTCGCCTATAGACACATTCTTGCTTAGTGCAATCGGATTTCTAACTTCAAATCTTTGATTGCGTCTGGCTTTTTGCGTGGTGGCAAGGGAATCGAGAATCATCTTGTTTGTCTGTAAATACTCTTCTGGTTTACCTATGTCAATCCATGAACCGTGAAAAATGTGTCCAAAGAGTTCCCCTTGTTCCACAAGTTTAGGAAAGACCTCACGTTCCATCGAAACATACTTACCTTTAGGTATGTAGTTGAAAACTTCCGGACTTAAGACGTAGATTCCTGCATTTATCAGGTTAGTCGTTGCAGTGCCCTTTTCAGGTTTCTCTATGAATCGCTTTATTTGACCATCCGCTGCTATATCTGCGACGCCGTAACGGCTGGGATCTTCGACTTCGCAAAGGGCAATTGTCGCCAAAGCATTTGTTTCCTTGTGTTTCTCTAAAATCTCTGAGTAACGCAAGTCTGCGAAGATATCGCCATTCAAAACCAAGAAAGGCCCCGAGTTTCTCAGGAGGTGTTCAGCTCTCTTTATCGGTCCTCCGGTTCCAAGTGGAGTTTTTGGCGGATCGATTGAATATCTAACGCGTAATCCATGTTTTTGGATTCGCTGTCTTCTTATATGAAACTGGGTTTGAAGGTTAACTGCCAATATTGCTTCTTTGATCTTGTCTTCGGCTAGACGCTGGAAAATCCATTCAAGCAAAGGTTTGTTTACGATGGGAAAAAGCGTTTTAGGTCGTGTGCAACTTAGAGGTCTCAGTCTTGTACCGAATCCGCCAGCGAGAATTAAGGCCTTCAGCTAGAGTCACCTTTCCAATCTGAGGGTCTATACTATCAAGACATTTAATATAAACAGTTTCGGAATCCAGTTTTCATTCCCATTCTATTGTTGCTGGTGGCTTGTGAGTTATGTCGTAAACTACACGAGTGACTTCCGGTATCTCGTTGGTTATTCGAGTCGAAATCGTCTCGAGAACATTGTATGGAATTTTGGAGAAGCTGGCGGTCATGGCTTCACGGCTTTCAGCGGCTCTCACTGCAACCACATATCCGTAGGCCCGGGCGTCACCTCTGACTCCTGTTGCCTTGGTGTCCGTTAGAACTGCAAAATACTGCCATAAACGCTTTTCTAAGCCATTCCTTTCGATTTCTTCTGTCACTATTCTGTCTGCTTTCTTCGCGATTCTTACTTTCTCCTCAGATAACTCGCCAATAACTCTCACCGCCAAACCTGGTCCTGGAAATGGCTGTCTATAAACTAGTTCTTCGGGCAGACCTTGCATCTTGGCGACTTTTCTGACCTCATCTTTGTATAAGTCGCGGAGCGGTTCCAGAATCTTCTTGAACTTGATTTTTGAGGGAAGTCCCGCCACGTTGTGATGGGTCTTAATCTTGTCTGAATGTTGTCTAAATCCGGATTCGATTCTGTCTGGGTAGATGGTTCCTTGTATGAAGTATTCAGCCTTTGTTCGTTCTGCTTCTTCTTCAAAGACTCGGATGAATTCTTCTCCTATGATTTTTCGCTTATTCTCGGGGTCAACTACTCCCTTGAGTCTTTCCATAAACCTCTTTCGTGCATCAGCCACAACGAGGTTGATGTTGAATTTTCGAAAAGCATTTTCGATCGACTCAGGTTCGCCTTCCCTCATGAAACCGTGATCAACGAAGACGGCGGTAAGCCTGTCGGATAATGCTTGTGCAGCGATGGCAGTTGCCACGCTGGAGTCGATGCCCCCGCTAAGCCCTATGATGGCTTTACCTTCGCCCACTTCAGTTTTCAGCTCCTTTGTCATCTTCTCTATGAGGTCTTCCATTTTCCAATTCGCTTTACATTTGCATACTTTGAAGATGAAGTTTTGAAGCATCATAGCACCATTTTCTGTGTGTATGACTTCTGGGTGCCATTGCAGGCCGTAGATGGGGTTCTTTTTGTGCCTAAACGCGGCAATCGGGCAACTCTTCGTATGCGCTAGAACCTCAAACTCTGACGGAAGCGAAAAAACAGTATCACCATGGCTCATCCAAACCCTTTCTTTTTCACTAAGACCTTCTAGAACGCCGACCGGCTTGTCTATTGTGACATTAGCTAAACCGTATTCCTTGCAGATGGCTGGCTTTA
>CAYSOZ010000018.1:0-13422 GCA_964432815.1 uncultured Candidatus Bathyarchaeia archaeon | reverse complement strand
GACAACAAAAAGCCTAAACAGGCAAGTCTCGTAGACTTCGCTTGAGACTAAAGCTTTTCAAGAAGAGACGTAAATCTATAATTGGTGAAATCGTATCAAGAAAGCTTACCATCCGAACGCTTACTTGCAGAAGATTAGGAATGTAGAAAGCGGTCTCAAGGTTCGGACTATTCTTCTCAGTATCCTGGAAAAACGCACCCCTGACGCTGTTGGAATAGCCAAAGAGACCTCTCTATCATATCAGGTTGTCTTGCACCATCTGAACCTCCTCGAAAATGAAGGGGTGCTCAGCAGAAGAGGGCATCGCCCTTATGTCTGGACATTGACAGGTCTGGGACAGAACCGTCTGATAGGTTAGAACGTGCAATTACAAGGTGTCTGCTGACACTTTGGACAGAGGTTATGATACTTACTGACTGCAGCCTTTTCAAGATCGATTTCCACAATGTTCGCCAGCGATGCTAGCCAAGCAATAACGTCTGCGAACTCCTTTTCAGTCGCTTCCTTGTCTTCTCCTTTAAGAGCTTCACCTAGTTCTTCAACTTCTTCAACTAGCCAATCGTAGGTGCCCTCAATTCCGCGATCAGAATCCCTTTTGATGTATAAGCGTCTCATCATTTCTTGAAATTCATATATAGACATAATCCTCACCGGTAGGGCTAATTTGAGATCTTCCAAGTTTTAAAGCCTTGATGAATTCTCTGGGTGAAATCAGGTTGTGCTGACCCTCTCGTTTTCCGCAGTAAGGCGGTCTTCGGAGGAATGCGCAACATTAATAAAAAGGGAAAAATACTGGACTAACTTGTCTCTGTTAACGGAAAAGGGAAAAGTTAGATGAGCAAGAAAAAGAAAGAGTCAGGTCCAATGCCTGCAGCTAGCGCAGGGTTGCTGAGGTTCTTCGAGGAAGAAACTGAAGGCGTGAAAATAAGACCTGAACTTCTAGTCGTGTTCTCAGTAGCTTTGATAATTGTATCAGTTCTGGCTCAAGTGTTCTTCCCGGTCTGATCTCGCTTCTATCGCCGGGGAGGAGCATGTATAACTTCTATTCGTTGAACTGAATTAAGATGTAGGAATAATTCGCTTCTTTCCTCTCTGCTAGCAACTTGTGGTATGGGCTGAGCTATGGTTGATCTCAAAACGATCGCTTCAGCTTCAGAAAGCCAGATCCCAGAGGGGTCATGGGTTACTGCCACTAATGTGCCCTCAAAGCCGTAAGAAGGATCTAGAATAACTCTGATTTTCTTTCCTAGATTCCTTTCTAGCATGTGAAATATAGATAGCGGCAATTCTTGCTCTGGCATTTACTTCGCAAAACATCATAATAGTAGCTCTTAAGATAAAACCCTTGCTCTCGAAAAAGTCTTCCTTCAGGTCGTTTTGTGTTGTAAGCATGGTAATATCTTTTGTTTTCGGCATCGCAGCTTCGACTGGCCGTTGGTCGCGCGCGGCAATCATTTCTTGGGAGGCGCAGGGGTCATTGAACGGTTTAAGCTCTGATATAGACTATATTTTAATATATCCAGCCAAATTCATAAAGAACCCATCCTTGAGCTGGTGAAAGTGGCGTCAGATAATTCGCTGAATCACTCGATGAATAATGCATTGAAGCATTACTCTTCGATGTTCTTCCTTCCATCCTTGAAGAGAGCTGTGGCAGGATTGGCTGTGATATGCATCGGTATAGTTGGGTTTTCCACTTTTGCCCTCTTTCAGTCAGTAGAAGGGCTTATCTTTAGCCTCTTCCTTGGCGTAGCACTCTTTGGCGTAACTCTCGCTTTTGACTACATGATGAGTGAATTCATCCTGCGAGATGACCCGATTTATACTCCAAGGAGAACTGTTGCGCTTTCCTTGTTCGGGTGGGTTCTATGGGGGTTCTTCGTACTCCTCGGAGTTATTTTGGGAGGGGCTTTCAATTTCCTGTGGTGGGTCAAGATGTGTCTTCTGGGTTTTGCTGCTTTGTTGACTTTACGCAGTGTTGTGTTTCTCGCAAGTTCCTCGGAAGCACCCCTACGTTGCATTGTAGCCTCCTTTGTTCAGCCTCTTTCTTGCATAGGAGTCTTCTTTCTCCTCTGGATGATACTTGCCGGGGATGTTACTCTTCAATTTCTGCCCTTTCTGGTTGTTTCGCCTGTAGTAGCTTGTCTTTCAGCCTATCTTTTCATTTTCCTTTTGGATCAATTGGGGCAGCGGACGTACGGCATGCCTGCGATGCCTCTTTTCCGGGCTTTTATGCTCAACTGGGTTGTCGGTTTGAATGAGCCTTTCGAAGAATTTCTTGAAAAACTTGGTGAAAACGCAGATGTTGAAGTATCTCTTTTGAGATTTGACTCTTCCAGACCTAGGGCTTCATTGATTGTTCCTCTTGTGCACCCCGGTCCATTCAAGAATATTGGAAGCAGTCTTTTGCCGTCTATGCTCAAGTTCGAGTTTGAGAGGCAATTCGACTGCGTCACCTGTGTTCCTTTGGGACTACTCGGTCATGAACTGGATTTATCCTCACAGGCACAAAACCGCAGAGTAATCGCAGAGGTTATCAACTCAGCAAGATTCAAAGCAACAGAGGGAAAGGCTACTCCCTTCGTTAAGGTTATTGACGGGTTTGTCACTGCTTCCTGTCAAGTATTTGGGAAGACCGCTTTCCTTTCGTTTACCCTTTCTCCAAAAACAACTGAAGATCTTCCACAGGAATTAGGACAGATCGTTCGTGAACAAGTGGAGAACCTGGGGCTTGACTGTGTGCTTATGGTCAACAGTCACAATTGCTTAGAGGATGAGGTCAGTATAGAAACGCCTCTGGGAACTCTCCAGGAAGTGTCTTTGAAATGTCTGAAAGAAGCAGTCTCTTTACCTTCTTACCCGTTTGAAGTGGGTGCTGCAACTGTTTTTCCGAAGGAATTCACCCTTGCAGACGGAATGGGCTCGGGCGGGATCACGGCCGTCGTGATTAAGGTGGCTGAAAGGAAAACAGTGTACATAGTCATCGACGGAAATAACATGGTTGTCGGGTTACGCGAAAAGATCCTGGAAGATCTTTGTAACATCGGCTTTCAGGAGGGTGAAGTTTTCACTACGGATACGCATGCTGTGAGTGCTGTGGTACTAGGACGGCGAGGATACCACCCCGTTGGGGAAGCCACGGATCATAGGATACTAATCAACTACATTCAAGAAGCTGCGAGAATGGCAGAAAAGAACTTGGAAACTTGTAAAGCCGGATGCAAGCGACTAGTAGTTCCTGGAGTTCGAATGATTGGCAAAGCTCGTTTAGAATCACTGTCTATGCTTGTGGACGAGGCTCTTCAGAGGGCGAAGAAGACTGTTGTTCCGATTTTCGGGGCTGAAGGTTTGGGTTTGATACTTCTCTTGGCGTTTTTGTGAGACTCTGTTTGACGCCTTCGGGATCACAAGGGATGCCTTTGACGCTATGCCGATTTTCGCGGTTTCCTTTTCAGATCAGTGTTGCAGATCGTGCATCTTTTGAAGTTGTAGTCGGCAGGGTATTCCTTATGACAGGCTGGGCAGTATCTAACCCATTTTAGGAGACGTCGAATTCCGTAGGTGGCGAGGGATGCGAATTGTATGTCTATCTGAGTGGCTACGTTTTGTATTGAGTAATCGTCAGTGATTATTAGAGGGTTGCACCCTGTCTTCCTGAGCTCTAGAGCCAAGGCTAAGAGTTGCATATCAGTTTCCGAGAGAAAGAAAGCGTCACCCACTTTCTTAGCCGATGCTTTCACTTCTTCATAGTAATTTTCCGAAGGTTGTTTGACTCTTAGCTTGCCATTTTCTATGGCCATCCTTAACCGTACTCGTGCGATTGAGTTTGCCGATATTTCTTCTTCTACAAGTGGTACGGTTGTTTGTTCCTCACTCACCGATAAGGGGTCAAATCCTGATAGAAAAGCGGAGGTGTCAAGCACCAATATTCGTTTGCCTGGAGTATTTCTCTGTATTGTCATCCCATTCCTTTGAACAAGAGCCTGCAATGAAGGCGATTGTAAAAATCTCCTTCAAATCTGATGAGAGAGGTCTTGTTCTTCGACCTTGTAACCGTTATCGTTGGCTCTTTTGTCGTCAAGAGTTGGCGGTAGTTACCGTCGATTAAGACGAGCATTCTATTTGGTCTACTCGTTTTTATGGTGACTCTGGAGTTCGCAGGGAATACCAGTGAACGGAAGACGGTTAGTGAACAAATCGGGGTTAGAACAAACGCGTCCACTTCAGGATCTAGAACGGGTCCCCCTGCGGAGAGCGAGTAGCCCGTAGAACCTGTTTGCGTCGATGCTATGAGCCCATCTGCCTGGCACTTAAGAATAGGCTTGTCGTCCTTGAATATCTGCGCATACAGGATCTTTGAAGGTTCGCCCGTCGTAACGACTATGTCGTTCAAAGCGTCAGGGTACTCCATATCTTCAGACGTTACTGCAAGTTTTGTGCAGTTCTCTATTCTATACTCGCCTTTCAGGCATTTTTCTACAGCCATGAAAGTGTCTTTGGGTTCGACTTCTGTGAGAAACCCTCTCACACCCATGTTGATAGCTAGTATTGGCGGTTCGGGTTTAGGTACTGCGATGCTAGTTCTCAGGATAGTGCCGTCCCCGCCTATTGTGATTATGAAATCAGTCTTCATACTGGAAAGCGGAATAAATGTGCCTCGGGATTTCGCTTTTTCGGAGAGTGTGTCTTCTATGTAGACGTCTAGGCCCTTATTGCTGAGGTACTTTGCAAGTTCTTCACTAAGCTTTATCGCCTGTCTCTTGTCGTAGCGGGCGACTAGACCGACACTTTTGAACAGCTCTCTCACCGCTCAGTCTTATACCGTCACCTTAATCTATATATGGATGTTGTTGTGAATCTGCTTTTGATTAGGAGCCAAATATTGGTGATCGTATGAGCAGACCAGTTGATGTTGGAAGCTTGCGTGTTGGAGGTTACATGATTATCGACAATCAGCCTTGTCATATAGTTGACATAGCCAAATCGAAACCAGGGAAACATGGATCAGCAAAAGCAAGAATAGTTGCCATCGGCGTATTCGACGCTCAAAAGAGGCAGTTTGTCAAGCCGGTTGACAGTGGCGCGGAAGTGCCCATTATCGACAAGAGACCCGGACAGGTTTTTGCCGTTAACCCGAACGGTGTCCAAATCATGGACTTGGAGACGTACGAGTATTTGGATGCTCCTTTCCCTGAAGAAGAGGATCTGAAGGCCAAGCTCATTCCTGGTGCCGAGATTGAGTATTGGAAGATATTGGGCAGAATCAAGATCGTTAGGGCGAAATAGTTCTGATATTTCCCTCTTATCCCGTCGTCAAAGTTTATTTTCCCGTTTTCTACATTTAGTTCTGAAGCCGATGATGCATGAAGAGCCGTCTGAATTGTGACGATACATAATTATGGGGACTGAGGCTTCACAAAATTATCCATTGGTCACGTTTATTAGTCTTTGATGCTTGCCTAAAATCGCGATTTTGAATGTTTATCTTCCATTGAATCATGAAGCAATATTAAAATACATTTAAGAGTGCTTAAACTGTTTAAGGCTGGAGACGCAAATGGCCATAGATCGCTTGGGTTCCTCTCTTTACGAAGCCATTAAAAAGGTATTCAAGGCTTCGGTCGTAGATGAAGCTGCAGTTAAGGAACTTGTCCGTGACATACAAAGAGCTTTGCTCCAAGCTGATGTTAACGTTCAATTAGTACTCGCAATATCAAAGCAGATAGAAGAAAGAGCGCTGAAAGAGAAAGTTCCCCCAGGCATATCTAGGCGTGAGCATGTCATCAAAGTTGTTTACGAAGAGTTAACACGCTTTGTAGGAGACAAACCTGTTCCAATCAAAATGGAACCAGGTAGAAAGAAAATAATAATGCTGGTTGGAATTCAAGGGTCCGGCAAGACAACTCACGCAGCTAAACTTGCACGATACTTCCAGAAGAGGGGCTTGAAGCCAGCATTAATCTGCGCTGACACGTATCGTCCAGGCGCATTTGCACAGCTACAACAACTGGCAAACCGAATAAATATTCCCTCATTTGGGGATTCCAAGGCTAAAGATCCTATCAAAGTGGTAAATGAAGGATTGAAACAGTTCGCCGATAAGGATCTCATAATCGTCGACACAGCAGGCCGCCACAAAGAAGAACAAGACCTAATTAGAGAAATGAAGAACCTCGAAAAACACATCAAGCCCGACGAAGTCATGATGATTATTGACGGCACAATCGGCCAGCAAGCGCTGATACAAGCCAAAGCATTCCATGATGCAACTCCTATTGGCTCAATTATTGTAACAAAACTTGACGGGTCAGCGCGAGGAGGAGGGGCCCTTTCAGCTGTTGCGGCTACGGGAGCTCCTATAAAGTTCATAGGTACAGGCGAGAAGATTGAAGATATCGAACTCTTCATTCCATCCCGTTTCGTTGGCAGACTTTTAGGCATGGGCGACTTGGAAACACTTCTTGAAAAAGTCCACGATGCCGAAATAAAGGTTCCAGAAAAAAAGGCAAAAGCGATACTGAGCGGCAAGTTCACTCTGACGGACATGTACGAGCAATTTGAAGCAGTTAGGGGCATGGGCCCAATCAAGAAAATTTTCAAAATGCTTCCAGGAATGTCCTACGACGTACCGGAGGAGATGCTGAACACCGCTGAAGGACGCCTCGAAAAGTGGCGCGTGATAATCCAGTCTATGCGCCCTGAAGAAAAGGAAAACCCAAAGCTATTGAACTCTTCCAGGGTGAAACGGGTAGCCCGCGGCTCCGGAACAAGCGAAAAAGAAGTGAAAGAACTCCTGAAGCAATATGTTATGATGCAAAAGATGATGAAAATGTTCAAGCGCAAGAAGAAGCTGCCTTTCATGGGGAAAGGGTTTCCGGCAAATTTCAAGTAGGCTTCACAATGGACGTTCTAGAAAAAGCGTTGAGCATGCTGGAGAAGCACGCTCTTTGTGATCACTGCCTTGGCAGACAATTCGCGCTACTTGGTCGCGGCATCGAAAATGATGCTAGGGGTAAAGCGCTGAAGTTGAGTCTGATATTGCAGGCAAGCGCCCTCTCAGAATCGGAGAAAGACGAAGACTTCAAGAGGCTAGATATCCTCGCTAATAATGGCTTCAGTCGTGAGGCGCAATCCACTCTTGAGTACATGGGCAAGAGCAGTTGCAGTACAAGCGACCAGACCAAGTGTTTTCTTTGCGAAGATAAGTTTCAATCAGTTGACAAATTGGTTGATCGGGCCCGGGAAGAGCTCACCAGATACGAGTATACCACCTTTCTTGTTGGAGTGGAGTTGCCGGTGTCCGTGGAAGAGCGAGAGGATGAGTTTAAAGCCGAATTCGAAGTAACTCACGGAGAGAGTTTGCGCCACGAGTTCGGGAGACTGTTTGGTAAGACCATAGCTGAGCAGACAAATAAGGAAGTGGACTATATGAAGCCGGAAGTCGTGGCTGTGTTCAACCCTTTTGTTGACCAAGTGCGCATTCAGGTTAACCCACTTTTCATTCGTGGACGCTATAGGAAGCTGGTCAGAGATATTCCGCAGTCTAAGTGGTTCTGTTCTGGATGCCGCGGAAAGGGATGCAAGAAATGCAACTGGACTGGTAAGTTGTATCCCGAATCTGTTGAGGAGCTTGTCTCAAAGCCTTTGTTGACAGCTGCGGAAGGCGAAAAGACGGCTTTTCATGCTTCTGGACGCGAGGATATAGATGCACGCATGTTGGGCAATGGTAGGCCTTTTGTGCTGGAGATTTCGAAGCCCAGAAAGAGGTTTTTGGATCTGAAGAAACTTGAGATCGAGGTCAACGCATGTGCTGCTGGTAAAGTGAAAGTTTCGAAACTCAGGTTCACTAACAAAGACGTTGTACGCAGATTGAAGAAGGGCGAATCAGCTCAGAAGGAATACCGCATGCTTGTTGAATTTGAGCGTTCGGTTTCCGCGGAAGACCTACACCTGTTAGAAGAAAAACTCACTGGTGCCTCTGTAAAGCAGCAGACCCCCCTGCGCGTTTTGCATCGGAGGGCTGATTTGGTCCGAGAAAAGTACATATATAAGGTTAAAGTTAAGAAGAGGTCGCCTAAGAGAGCTGAACTGGAAATTCGCTGTCAGGGAGGCCTCTATGTTAAGGAGTTAATGTCTGGTGATGAGGGAAGAACTTTGCCCAATGTTTCGGAATTGCTTGGAAACAAAGCGAAGCCCCTTAAGCTTGACGTTTTGAGTGTAAAGTTGGATGACTAGAAAAAGGTGAATTATGTATGAGAGGTTCAAAAGGTTATCATTCCGGGTCCCGTCAGCTCTTGACCAAACCATCACGGGAAAAAGGCAAACCAAAGCTTAGCAAGTTGCTTACCGAATACGCGCTTGGTTCTCAGGTAATCATAAAGATGGATTCTAGCGAGCAGAAGAGTCTGCCCCATAAACGCTTTCACGGAAGGATCGGAACTGTAGTGGAAAAGCGCGGCAGAGGATACGTGATTAATGTCGCTCTTGGTGACGCCGTTAAACAGATAATCCTTCGCGCTGAACATTTGCAGAAATACACAGGAAGTTGAAGAAATTGGGTAAGAGAGAATTGGACGAAAGCAATCTTACATTGCCTCAGGTCAAGAAAGTGCTGGAGACCATCGGCGAAGAAAATCTTGATCAATTTCAGCGACGCACTTTGGACTACGTAAACAAGTTTTCAAAGATGAATCCTGATGCGGTTGAGGGGACTTTGGAAAGATTGGTGAAAGAGTTTGGCTTAGACGAGACAGAAGCTGTTCAAGTCATAAACTGTATGCCCGAAAGCGTTGACGAATTGCGCATTTTTCTGGCTGGCGGGCGCAAAATCATTGAAACATCAAAGCTAGATGCTGTAGTTGCCCTCTTGAACGAAAACCGGATTGTGAAGTAGCAAAAGTCGGTAAAGTATTTTTAAGCAGAAACGGGCAATAGTGTAAGGGAGCTTAGGGACTGTCATGGAAAAGCGTTACGAAGAGTACGCCTACGTGTTGGACTTCTTACAGCACGGCCGTCCTGGTTTTCATCCCACGGGCAGGGCGGGCTATCGAGCGGGAGCTCTCATTCAATGCATAGGCGAAGAATTCTTCACTCTGCTGGAAGCATTGGTCAAGGAAAGCTTGATGCTTAAACCAAGTGATCGCGTGTACGTGGGAAAAGACGCCCGTGAAGAGGTCACCTACATAATTGGCCGGATAGGTTTTGACGAATTGACAGCGGCAGCTAAAGCCGAGCTTCCAAGCGTGATAGGCAGGATAGTTCTAAACCGTGAGAAATGGTTCGTCAACTTTTTCAACACAACTCGGGCGGTGACGCCAAGGATGCACGCTTTGGAACTAGTGCCCGGAATAGGGAAAAAGTACATGTGGCAGGTAATTAACGAGCGCGAACGAAAGCCATTTACTAGTTTTGATGAGCTGCAGAAACGAACTGAATTGCCGAACCCAGTGAAACTAATAACAAAGCGTGTCATGGAAGAACTGGAGGGCGACAGCAAGTATCGCTTGTTCACGCGCGCCCAGTAAGGCATATTTGATGAGCACCGAGGAAACGGGTCAGATCCTTCGAAATTACGGAATTGCTCCTAACAAGCTACTGGGGCAGAACTTTACAGTTGAGTATTCGGTTTTCGTTAGATTAGCTCAATATGCAAATTTGGCAAAGGACGATGTAGTGCTGGATGCAGGCGCAGGCTTTGGTTTCCTAACATCTTTTCTCTCGGATAATTGCCGAAGCGTTTTGGCAGTTGAGAAAGATCCGATTGTTGCAAAGGTGCTACGGGACCGTCTCCGACGCAAGAATAATGTCACAGTGATATTAGGGGATGTTTTGAAAGCAGAATTGCCAAACTACAACAAGATTGTGGCTGTTCCGCCCTATTATCTCTCTTCGCGTTTGATACTGTGGCTATTGAATCGGAAAGTTGACTGTGCGGTATTGGTGTTTCAACAGGAGTTTGCCGATCGCCTTGTTGCTACAGTGGGCAGTGAAGCATACAGCTGGCTGACGGTTGTAGCTAATCGCAGTCTGGAAGTCGGGCTTCTGGATTCTGTGTCGAAAGGTTCTTTCTATCCTCAACCGGAAGTCGATTCAGTCATCGTGCGCATAGTTCCCTGCGTTCCTCGTTTTGAGGTCGTGGATGAGCTGTTTTTCACGCAAATGGTGAAGTGGCTCTTTACACAGCGGAACAAGAAACTGAGGAATGCTCTGATGCCTTTCATCAGAAGTGTACGTAAGATTGGCAAGGATGAAGCCGAAAGAATGGCTGATTCTCTTGCTTTCAAAGACAAGCGCGTGAGAGCCTTGAGTCCAGAGGCTTTCGGAGAATTGGCAAATGCCATCACAGACTAAACGCCTTTTCTTCGACGAAAAAGTGTTTCTTGTTGATGAAAATGTATACGAGCCTTCTGAGGACTCCTTCCTATTTGCCGAAAATCTTGCCGTGAAGGCCGGGCAGAGAGTTCTGGAAATCGGTACGGGCTGTGGAATCTTGGCAATACATGCTGCAAGGCAAGCGAGCAACGTTGTGGCCGTTGACGTGAACCCGTATGCCGTGCGCTGTGCAATGGAAAACGCAGTTCATAACAATGTACATGGTAAGATAAACTTCATACAGGGTGATCTATTCAGCTCTATAAATGAATCACCACTGTTTGATCTGATACTCTTCAACCCACCATATTTGCCGGTTAACACAAACGAAGCTGTTTCTTGGCTTAGCCGGTCATGGGCAGGAGGCCCAACTGGCAGGCAACTGATTGACCGTTTCATTTCCGATGTGCCTAAGTATCTGAGGAAAAGTGGGCGAGTTCTTCTGATGCAGTCGACTCTTGCCGGCGTTGACGAAACCATGCGTGTTTTCCTGAAGTACTGTTTGCCGGCAAAGGTCATAGCTGAGCTTTCATTACCGTTTTTTGAAACACTTGTATTGTTTGAAGCCAAGGTTGAACATACCCTGCATTAGAATTCTGCCACGTTAATTGCTGTGGGCAAGAACTAGGGTTTTCGACCTATTCCTAAGAAAGTGCATCCCTGAATTTCACGTATCGCTGCAAAACGTTATATGAACGAACGGAAAATGGAAGAGATTAAAGGCGAAGAAAAATGGCCAACACTATTCGAACCGATTACAGTAATCTAATGAACTTGGTGAAAGATCTTATCGTGTTAGAATCTGCTGCTGCAATAGTTCACTGGGACATGGAGACGTTGATGCCTCCTAGAGCTGTGGTTCTGCGCAGCGAACAACTTGCCCTAATCAGTCGCGTCAGCCATAAGATGAGTACTGATCCAGAGATTGGAAGACTTCTGCGTGACATAACGGGCAATTCTCAGTATGATACACTGCACGAGGTGGAAAAACGCAACCTCCAGCTAACCCAGAAGAACTATGAGGAGCAGACAGCGCTTCCCGAGAAACTCGTCGCTGAGATTGCGAAGCAACAGGCAATAACAGTCAACATGTGGAAGAGGGCAAAAGCCGCAAAATCTTTCTCGATGTTAAGAGCGGAACTCGAGAAATTGTTGGAATTGAATCGTCAAGCAGCTGAGATCTTGATGAAAGTCAAAGGAACCCGAACGCCCTACGACGCGCTGATTGATATTTATGAGCCGAAAATGACCGCTGAAAATATAGATAAAATCTTCACGCCTCTACAACAGGGGCTGACAAAGCTTTTGGAGAAAATTCAGGCAAGTCCTGTTAAATCGGATACGAATACTCTCAAAGCCACGATTCCGGTAGAAACGCAGCGTAGAATCGCGAAAGAATTATCTCAAACATTGGGTTACGACACAACTTCGCCCAAAGCCGGGGGAAGAATCGATGAGACCGAGCATCCTTTCACAACTGGTTACTATGATGATGTACGGATCACAACGCATTATCACCCAGAAGAGTTCACTTCCTCCATATTCTCGGTGTTGCACGAAACGGGTCATGCGCTATATGAGCAAAACTTGCCACAACGCTGGAAATATCAACCAGTAGGCATGAATTGCTCAATGGGCTTTCACGAGTCGCAATCCCGGTTCTGCGAAAACATAATTGGCCGTTCACGTGAATTTTGGGCTTGCTGGCTACCCAAATTGAAGCGAATCGTGGCTCCAGCTCTTTCAGGTGTAAACCTGGATGATTTTGTCCTTGCGATAAATTCTGTAAAGCCGTCAAAAATCCGCATCGAAGCCGATGAAGTGACCTATAGTCTGCACATAATAGTGCGCTTCCAAATCGAAAAAGACCTCTTCAACGGCAAAACTAGTGTAGCTGAACTGCCTGCTATTTGGAATCAGAAATACGAGGAATATTTGGGAGTGAAAGTCCAAAACGACTCCGAAGGCGTAATGCAGGACACCCATTGGTCCAGCGGAATGTATGGGTATTTCCCTTCATACGCCCTGGGAAACATATACAGCGGACATTTGATTGCCCAACTCACAAAGGAAATCCAAGACTGGCGTGACCAACTGCAGAAAGGTAACCTGAAAAAACTGCTGAAATGGCTGAAGGAAAACGTCCACAGCTACGGAAAACTCTATGACACAGCCGACCTGCTTAGAAAGATAACAGGGAAGAACTTGGACGCAAAACCGTTCCTTCAGTACTTGCAAGAGAAATACAGTGAGATTTACAGCTTCTAAGTTCTCGTTTTCTTCGTTAGCTCGTGATAGATGTAAAGGGCAAGAAAGGAAATCGCTCCGGCGACGAAAAGAAAAACCCCCAACCAGCCAACAGTCGCAACATAATAGTTGGCTCCATAAAGAAAAAGCAGAACGCCTAGCACCGCAATCCCTAAACACGCCCAATCGCTTCTTGTCATTAAGGAACGACCCGATTCCAAGATGATAGAATTGACTACATGCTCAGAATATATAGAGTTACCTGTGGAGAAACCCGCGTTGCTCATTGTCTAATGGGGACTTCGCTTCCCATAAAAAGAACTTAGAAGCAAATACCGACATACACCTCGCAAATATAAGTTTTCCTCACAAATTTTTCGTAACATCCGACACTTTTATATACAACTTCTTAGAGAAAGAGCACAGAGGAAATATGAATGTCGGGACCAGAGACCAAAAAGCCTGAAAAACGCGAAGATTTTATCAGACTCTTGACTGCTGCTGCTAGAAAAGAAACGGAGAACAAGCTCCCTCAGAAGAGCAAAGCGTCGAAACCGACAATTTCTGGAACTGCTAAAGCATTGAATGTCCACAGGGATACACTTTACACATGGCTTAAAGAGTTTGATGTCGACTTTAAACAGATGGCAGAAGACATTCCGACACCAACATCAAGCAAGACTGCTGGTTTCTCGGGAAGCGCCTACCTAATCGGCGAAGCCCTTGTCGGAGAAGGGAATGAAGTTGCACACATCGACCTTCTGATGGGTGACAAAGACGGTCCTGTCGGAAAGGCATTCGCCA
>CAYSOZ010000017.1:0-13747 GCA_964432815.1 uncultured Candidatus Bathyarchaeia archaeon | reverse complement strand
AGTCCGAACATAACCCAAGTTAGATAAAAGAATAAAACGAACATTATCAGTAGTTCTTTTGGCTTGTTAAGATATGCATGAAGATGGGGTTGGTTCCGTTTTCGATTTGCTTTCTAAGCCCGTTCGTAAGGCTTTGGCAAAGCTTGGATTTTCAAGTCCTACTCTTCCTCAGAGTATGGCTTTTCCCCTGGTTTTTGCGGGGAAAAATGTTCTGCTTATCGCTCCCACGGGTACTGGAAAAACTGAAGCTGTCCTCCTTCCCATCCTTTCGAAGCTAAGCGAGCAAAATGGAGAGATCGAAAATGGAATTAAGGTCATCTACATCACGCCGCTGCGAGCATTAAATCGTGACATGCTTAAGCGTTTGACATTCTGGTCAGAGCAATTAGGAATAGGAGTTGAAGTTAGACACGGCGATACAGAAGCAAAAATTCGTAGAAAACAAGCACGCCAACCTCCCCAAGTTCTCGTCACCACGCCGGAAACGCTCCAAGCGATTCTTCCAGGCTCGCAAATGCGCAAAAACTTGGCCAGTGTTCAACATGTCATCGTAGATGAAGTGCACGAGCTAGCTGAGAGCAAAAGGGGAGCACAATTAACAATAGCACTTGAACGCTTATGTGAGGTCACCCAACGTGAATTCCAGCGAATTGGGCTATCGGCCACCGTTGGCAACCCAGGGAAAGTAGCAAAATTCGTCGCGGGAAAAAATAGACGTATCAGCATTGTTCAAGCTGTCCTCCCCAAAAACTATCAGTATCACATAGAAAATCCTGCACCAACTGAAGCCGATTACGAAATGGCTGGAAAACTAGAGACCAGCCCCGAGGCTGCGGCAAGAATAAGGCTACTACTGCAACTGATAGACAGCCACAAGTCAACCCTCATTTTCGTAAACAGCCGAACGATTGCCGAAATGCTCGGACACAAGTTCAGCATGCTCAACCGCACAGACGTGGCAGTTCACCACGGTTCACTCTCAAAGGAAGAACGCGTTAACATCGAAGACCAGTTTAAGGCTGGAAACCTGAAAGGCATAATCTGCACTAGCACACTTGAGCTTGGCATCGATATCGGCAACGTAGACTTAGTCGTCCAATACATGTCGCCCAGGCAGGTCAGTAGCCTGATTCAACGAGTTGGAAGGAGCGGCCACAGCCTTGACAGACTTTCCGAAGGCGTGATAGTTACAGTCTACCCTGACGACACTCTTGAATCGATAGCAGCTGTGAATAATGCAGTAGCAAACCGTATTGAACCTGTTCTGATTCATGAAAACGCGTTAGACGTCCTAGCACACCAGATAGCTGGGATCCTCATGGACAAACAAAGTATACCCTTGAAGGAACTGGTCGCCATAGTGCGCCGAGCCCATCCCTACCGAAGGTTGCCCCAGGGGAAGCTAACTGACGTGATAGATTTTCTTGAAAGCCTAAACAAATTACGCATTGACCCGGATGGAAATGGTTTGAGGAAAACAGGAAGAACACGTGAATACTACTACGGAAACCTGAGCATGATTCCGGATGAAAGACGATATCCAGTCATAAACGTAATTTCAGATAGAAGAATCGGCACCTTGGGCGACGAATTCATGGCGCTGGATGCCCGAATAGGTTTGCACTTTATCATGCGAGGAAAAGTCTGGCGCATAGTCCAAATCGAAGAGGAGACAGGAACCGTTCACGTGGTCCCAGCTGAAGACCCATTCGCTGCGATCCCAGGTTGGGACGGAGAAATCCTGCCTGTGCCTTTTGACTTGGCACAACAGACAGGCTCTTTCCGCGGAAGAATAGGCAAGATGTTGGCAAAAAACAAGGCTCCTGACCAAGTAGCGGAAGAAATGGCTAGAGAACTAAAGACTGACAAAACAACACTCATCGAAACGGTGAAGGAGATTGATGAACATATAAAAGAAGGCTCACCCTTGCCGACAGAGAATCGGATCCTCCTTGAAGCTTTCGATAGATATTTGGTCATTCACGCATGTTTCGGCGAAATTGCCAATAAAACTCTAGCCGGAGTCTTGGACTCTGTCCTTTCAGAGAGAGAACTGATTACCGGTTGGTGGGCAGACGGTTATCGCGTCTTACTGGAAACACCAAAGAAAATAACAGCGTATGAAATTCAAAATATGCCTCAACAGCTCTTTGGCTTGTCGGACACTGAGGTTGATTCTGCATTCAGGAAATACGTCAAAGCCAAGTTTCCTTTTGCTTACAAAATGAAGTTCGTGGCTGAAAGGTTCGGAGCTTTGCCACGGGGAAAAACCATGAGTTACGAGCGTCAAGCCACATTGAGAGCTGCATTTGAAGGAACACCAATTTACGATGAGACATTGCGTGAAGCGATGCTTGAGAAAGCTGATATATCAAGAGTCAAGCAGATAATGCATGAAGTAAAAGACGGAAAGATTATTGTCAACACGATAGTTCGGCCTGAGAAGCCAACTCCGTTGGCATATCATATTTTGGCGCAGTACGGAGACATCTCAGAGTTGATGGCACCTGAACGCGTAATTCTAAGCAATATCGATAAAATGAAGAACGCCATAGAAGCGCGAACTGCTACTTTGTTGTGCATGAACTGTGGCAGCTGGACGAGTCAATTCAGGGTCAAAGACTTGCCTGAGAGACCAGAATGCAAAAAATGCGGTTCAAACCTTCTGACACTCTTGTATCACGGACAAGACGAAAACCGGATAAGAGATCTCTTGCTAAAGCGACGCGAATGCAAACAGCTTAACCCTGAAGAACTCAAAGAACTCACTCAAGCCCGAAGGAAAGCGGATTTAATACTTAGTTACGGGAAACAAGCCATAAGAGCTTTAGAAGTCAAAGGCGTAGGACCAGAGACGGCCTCAAGAATTCTAGGGAAAATGCATCCTAACAAAGACGACTTCTACTTAGACCTGTTGAAAGCGAAGATACAATATTTGCGCACAAGAGAATTCTGGGAAAACAGAAATGATCGGAGATAATTTGCGAAATCCCAAGGAAATTTGAGGAATAGCCAAGAACAAGATTGAATATTAAAGCACTATCAGAAAGTACAGATTGAATATAGCGTGGGCTTAACTTGTTTAAATTTGACCCAACGTGCGCTTAACTTCATATTCTGGGCTTTTCCTCACGAGTTGCCGCGTGAAGTAACCTTTGTCAACCTTTATGAAAATCAAGGGGCCCGTATTTTGCGCCATCTCGCGAGCCTTGCGCAATGTTTCATTCAAAACCGCTATCAAGTGTCTAACACAATTAAGGTCCTGGTTGTTTTTCTTGACTAACTCCATCTTTAGAAGGTGCTCAGCTAGAATTTCTGTTCCGCAGATTTCTGCATTCTTTATTAGAACAGAAACTATAATTTCAATCATTTCTTCTCTGCATTTTAGTTCTTTCCACAGTGGCTCCGCCTTAGATAAGGTTTCAGAGACTTTGCTGGAACTTTCTTGACCTTCGTTTCCTAACAAGAGTTTAACTCTGCTTTTCCACTTCGTTAGCCACATACCAGTCCAAACGGTTAGAAACGACTCAAGCTCCCCCTTCTCTTCCATTGACTGCTCTGTTTCTTCCATAACGTTGACAGCTGCATTTCCTGTTCTGTGTCTATCCGAACTGAACTTTAGGTAGTTGGCAAAGTCTTGATTTGCCACCTGAAGAATTTTACGGTCGGGGCCGAGAAGGTCTAAAGTTGGGTCCAGCTTTTCGAGTTTCCTCGATAATATCTTTTCTACGGAATTCATTTTGTCCAAGTCCGGCCTTGTTGTGGGGTCATCATATTCCAGTTCTGCTTCGTCATATAACTGGCTTAGGCTGCTTTCGGAAATAATACGATTCAAGAATATTTTCTGTCATACAAACTAACACTAGCAATGATTTAAGCAAAAAAGGATCATTGGTTTTCATGTAAAGCGCGTGCTAGCAGATACTTGAGCAAGAAATGAACGAAACAAAAGAGAACTTTCTTCAATTTAGCGCACTAATAGAATGTTGTATCCTTCAAGCATACGTATTTGTTATTAAGCAATTTCGCACATTATAGTAAAGGGGCACACATTGGTAACAGATGAACTGCAGACTCTACTCTTGAAATTTGTAAATGCAAACGCCAATGTGGCTGACGTTCAATGGGACCGTCGAATGAGCCCGAAGTTGCTATTTAATCCGTATTCGAACAACTACGAGGAAAAAAAGACAGCAGCACACTATTTTCTGCTGGCATCATCGATGCTTGACGATAACATCATAGGCTTTTCAGAAAACGCCCGAAGAATTCTTGTTCATCTCCACCAAAAGTTCGGCAATCGCCTCTTCGAAATTCGCAAACCTCATTTGTTTCAAGAGGAAATCATAAAGTGCACGTTTTACCGTGATCTCGGGCGCTTCAGAGAAGCAATCCCGGAAATCTTGACCTCCGTCAACGAATATGTCAGAAACACAATTGAGAAAGACTTGATAAGGCACTCTCAGAAGTTTACAAAGCCCAAAGATTTTGTGGACGATATTTCCCGCAACATCGAGAAAATGAGGGGACCAAACAAAGAAAAAGCATGGATTTACATGAGATGGATGGTTCGTCCTGAACCTGACTTGGGAATTTTCAGTCATTTTTCACCTCAAGACCTCTACGTACCTCTAACCAGGGAGAACGCGAGTGTTGCAGCAAGCTTAGGTTTGATAAACTCGGCCGCTCCATTTTTGTGGAGAGACGAGTATACTGCGACCAGAGCCAGTGAAACTATCACAAATTTTGCCAAACAAATGTTTCCTAAAGACCCTGCTAGGGTTGATTACCCTTTCTTTCTGATGGGCAGATGGCTCAAGCAAAAAAACCTGAACAGGAACACGCTGAAAGATGCACTGCAATTCTTTGAACACGTGCACGAAGAGACTGGGAAACCGCATTCATACTATCAAAGTCTAAGCCGCTACAAGAGCGGATGGGAGAAAAAAACCGCAATAACACTTTCCAGAATGAAAATTCCTTATGGCTATGAACCGATCAGTTTCCCGCTTCCGGGAGACACCTACACACCAGATTTTATACTTGACAAGTCAATACAAGGAAGAAAAATTGTCCTGGAACCTCACTATGAAATGTCCCGGAGACAATCGCTAAAATACTCTCTTTTCAAACGGACATACGGACAGGAATTCCTCCTGATACTTTTATTAAAAAATGACCTTATCCCGTTCTATCACCAGCGCAATATACTCAACGACGATGTGTGTGATGACGTCTGGCCAATAGAATACGTTGAACTGCTCGTTGAGAAAATTAGAACAGGAGCTTACGGGCAGTAGAAGAAGAAAGCCTTCGACGAGATATTAGCCATTTTCTGAAGGCAAACTGTTGGGTATTCCTGCGCAGAATAAAGACTGCGCATCGCTCAGCCAATCGTGCATTCAAAATGAAAACATGGATAGATTATTTCTGGAATCGGTAAGTTGCACTTAAACATGCAATGGGGCGCGCTAACAGCGTGCGATGGTTTTTTTCCACAAACTATAAAAACCAAACATTGTGCATACTGCAACGATACAATATGATTAGCAGGGTAGCAGTAGTTGCCTTACTCTTGGCACTTCTATGCTTCAGCACACCCCAAATAACGTCAGCTCAGACAGCCCCGGTAGGGGTCAGCAAAGGGAACACGTTCACTTATGAGATAAAGGGGCTTTGGACTTCTAGCAACGCCAGCTTGCCAATTGGACAGAATATCCTTCAGCTTAACGAGACCGAATATTTCAAAGTCAACATCACCGATGTCTCAGGCTCAGATATCTCCATGCATACATTGTGGCGCTTCACAAATGGGACCGAAAACGAAAGTGACAGTAAGATCAACGTAGCGACGGGAATATACAACTACTATTTCTGGGCAATCTTTCCTGCTAACCTAAACGTTGGAGAAAGAATTCACCCTTACGGACCAGACCAAATTACAGTTAACGGTACATCTACGCGTGACATCGTTAACAAAACAAGAGAGACGAATCGATTTATAGTGACTGGGGAATTCGCCAGTACGGACAACACCAACCGCACCTATAATGACTATATGACCGTTCACTTCGACAAGCAAACGGGTATGCTTGTTGAACTATATGACTACAAAACATACACTAACCCCGCATATTCAGAAACAGTCATCTGGGAGATTATAGATACAAACGCTTGGACTGATCCGGAGTTTCCCACAGTACTTCTTCTTCTGCCAGTTTTCATAATAGTAGTTCTCATAGCATTGATTGCTTACAAGAAAAGAGCCAAATCACGAAGAAAAAAACACTAGCAGATTTGTTCAATGATTATATTCTCTTAGTCAAGTTGATCCAGAACTGTCTGTAGAGACAAGCTTAGGATTTTGTGTTGTTATATGCATGAAATTAGATTTCGGCTTTTTCTAGAAGCTTTTTTGCGTTTCCCATGGAGACACGATAGAAAACCACCGTCAATGCGGAGGCTATGATTCCACTGATTACGGCGACGATATAAGGATCAAGAAAGCTCGTAATGCTCAAGTTCGGCACAAAACCTGAGATTATGGATGATATCAGGTATGGGACAAAAGGTGCCAGTATTGCCAAGCCTCCTAGAAAACACTCTAGCAAGTTGAGCAGACTGGTGGACTGGCGAATCATTCTTGGCCTAGGCGTCTCAGTGAAGTCTGCACCTTTTATGCCATTTGACAATGAAACAGCACCCAACGCAAAAACCAAGAAGGCGCCTTCGAAAAAAGCTATAGATGTTGCTCTGAATGACAGATGATACATCAATGCTCCAAATATTCCCGTGACCACTAATATGATGAGCGCGAACAAAACAATGAAGAAATACTTACTTCTAACCAGATTTCTTTCCGACAATGGTGATGAGTAGATTCGCCAAACGGCTTGACCTTCTTCCCCCATCATGAAAGTGCCTAGGCTCATGGCCATGACAGATGCTGGAAAAAGAAAAGTCATGGCGGCGAAGAAAAATGAAATCGAGGAGGGCATGGCTTCCGTTTGGCCTAAAGATTGCATAATCGGAACCAGGATTAGTACAATTGGAACTATGAAAACGGTCATAAGTTCTCGACGACGCGTAAAGGCTCTTAGGTCTTTTCTTATTATTGCTGCCTCCTTCAAGGAGAAACCTAATCTGCCTAAGAACCCGGTTTTCGGCGCGTAGATTCCACGGGAAACGGTTATTGCAGGAGGCTCATATAGGCCGAAGCTCTTGTTTAACGAAGTTGCGAGCATAAACAAGGCACCTATGAATACTAGAGAGAGAGCTAAGAAAATGATTCCTTGAAGAAGCAGCCCGCCAGCTAATGAATAAAGAGTTAGTCCCAGCCAGACAAAAGGGATGAACCAAGCTGAGTTCTGCGCTGACGCTATAGTTTGGATGAAACTTAACGCTCCAGAGCCGCTGACTATGTAGAAATAAAATATATAGAAAACTATGAAAAACAACAAAGATCCTATGAAGCGGACCCATACTGCGGCGCGTCCTGTGGACTTGTAGACTGCGCCGATAAAACGCACCTGTAGTATTCTAAGTATCTCTGTTGTGGTGCTTGCCATGAACGCGGCAGCGAACACTGCCAAAGAAGAAGCAAGGGCAGGGATTACTAGTCCACTGAAGAATGAGAAAATCACTATAGAAAATGTGAGGAAAAACACTGATGCAAGTGGAAACCCGAGAAGGCTTGCTAAGACGGAAGCCAGAGTGTGCTCTTGCCACGTCATGGGGAGCCAGTACTGGACTTGAGAGGAAACCTTGACGCCGCTTTTTTGAATCTGTTGGAGCATTGTGAATACTAGATTGTAAATTAGAACCAAAGTGGGTAATGAGAAGAAAAGGCTCAATGCTACTTGCTGAAATTCTTGGGCACCGAGCAAGTCAGATGCGAAGGCCGAGTTGTAAGCCAAGCCGGTAATTAAGCCTACAACTAAACCAATGATCGAACCGAGCCAGTAAGGCCAATAGGCAAAGAAAAGGTTTTCGCGGTATCTTGTGAGTTTCTGTCCTCTTATGAGCCTGCCGGATTTCCTATCAACCCGCATCAGGCTAAGCACGCGCTTCCAATTCATTTCGAGAGTTCCTCAACAATAGCTCTCGTGTCACCTGTGCCAGTTAACTTCAGGAAAATCTCCTCTAAACCCGAGTCTGGAAGCTTTGACATTTCCCTGAGCTCCTTCATGTTGCCTAGAGCCAAGAGTTTTCCCTGATACATGATGCCTATTCGGTCACATACCGCTTGAGCGATCTCCAACACGTGTGTTGACATTATTGTTGTTACGCCTTGAGTCTTTAGTTCCTGTAGAAAGTCTTTCACTATTCTCGCGGACCTAGGATCTAGAGCGTTGAGCGGTTCATCCAAAACAAAGAGCTTGGGTCTGTGTAGAAACGCGGATATTAAAGCGATTTTCTGTTTCATTCCGTCCGAATAACTGGTGATCATATCGCCTTCTCGGCCTTCAAGTTGGAGTGCTTTCAAATATTCAGTGATTCGATTCTTCTTCTCATCCGTTTGCATACCGTAGATGTCGCCTATGAAGTCCAAGTACTCGATCCCTGTCAAAAATTCGTACAATCTAGGAGATTCGGGGACGTAGCCCACCTGTTGCTTTACAGAAACAGGGTCCTTTTGCACGTTAACCCCCAAGACGTTCACCGTCCCAGAGTCAGGCGTAACTAAACCTAGAAGCATTTTCAGAGTAGTTGACTTGCCAGAACCATTCGGCCCGAGCAGACCAAAAATTTCGCCTGCTTGTATAGTTAGGTCCAGTTGATTCACAGCTATAATCTCGTTGTAGTGCTTCACGACTCCTTTCAGCTCAACAGCAGCCGAACCGTCTTTCGACAAAGAAATCACGGATGCTATAATGAAGAATGACGATATTTAAGCATAATGCGAAAGCGTGAGGGGCTCCGGTCTTCCGGCCAGATTGGCGCACCAGAATGATGTAGATCCAGATTTCGCAGCACGTATATGGAAAACGAAAGTCTATAGGCATAGATGAGAAACCATGACGTATATCGACACTATCTAAAGATGTGGGCAGCAGGTATTCTGATCACTATTTGTTCATGGGTTAAACTATATCTTGTCTTTAAGGCAGTTGGCGGTGACCAAGTTTCTTCCATCATTAACCTGAGCCTGGGCGTCGTCGTGGTTTTGGCAGTTTTGGTTGCTGGAGACTACTTTAAGAAACGATTTTAGATGGGGCAAGCCTCAAACCCAAATTTGCTGGAAAGCTTTCAAAAGAGCTTTAGGAAAAAAAGCCGATGGTCGTATGTGCTACTTGTTTGTCATCTCGTTAATTTGTTGCTCCATGGCATGCCCGCGGCAGTAAATCAAAGCTTTTTTTACTCCCGGTACCTTCTTTGCCGCCTCTCGGAGATCCGAAGCGAGTTTGAAGGCTATGGGGCAAAAGGGGCTGGTAGGGATAAACTCCACTTCTACCACTCCTGGCTCCTTTTCTTTCACACTCGTTATCATTTGCATTTCAGCAAAGCTCATTCCGGTTTCTGGATCAAGCACCTTGCCAACTTCATCGCGGACTCTGTCTTCTAATTCTGTCAATAATTTCACCTTTGGATCTGTTTCTCTGTGTTAAAGAACTAATTAGGAGAGCATATAATTGTTACGTTGATTTCTGCCGTCTAAACTTCTGTGTTCATTAAGCTCAAAAGTCCATATTCAGATTGTCTCCTGAACCTGTTCCAGTATCGAGTCTCACACGGCCTTCATTGATTAGAAAATAAGAAAGCTTTTCTTGAGTAAAAATGCATAGGTAAGGCTGAGTATTGAGGAAAATGGCTGATTCAGAAGAAGAAATTTACTCAATCATGTTTAGTTCCTTGAAACATCCCGTGCGCCGGAAGATACTAAGAATGCTTTCCGATGAACCGATGAGTTTCTCGCAATTGCTTGATGCACTCGGAGTATCCAGCTCTCATCTGACTTATCATCTTGAAAGCCTAGGGGAACTCTTGGCAAAAACCGAAGACGGAACATACAAGCTTTCTAGCTTTGGTCAGGCTTCTGTTGCGACGATGAAAGGGGTGGAAGAAGCGCCCAGTATTCCAAAAAGACATTTTATCTCTTTTTCGCCGAAATGGAAGACCATTTTCGCCGCATTAATAATAGGCATCGTACTCCTTGCCAGCATATCTGTCGTTGAGTATAACTACTTGAACCAGTTATCTTCGGGAAATGAACGCTTGCAGACAGATTTGGAGAGCGTCCAAGGCGAAAATGAGCGATTGTTAGCATGGAGCACCCCTGCAAGCATTGTACTGCCTATTCTGAGGGATGTAATTCATCTCGACATGACAAAGTACAAAACAAGTCTGTTGGGCGACACTGTAGAATACCGTTCTGGTTTTGGAAACGTCATTGAGGAAACAATGAGATATTCATTAACGAGTGATGGAAGCAGCATCGAAGTCTCCCTCAGATTGAGAAACAACCATTTCTCTAGGTATCAACTCTTCATAGACGAAGAAGGAGGTTCACCTATAACCTCTCAGCCTCAACCAACAAACCTTCTGACAGCTGCCAAAGACATTCTTCAAAGATACAAATCATACACAAACGAGTCATATCTGGAAGACATGATCAGCTTGTTGTCCTCTGCGAACATGCTGGAAGGCAACGGAACCATTTTGGATCACACGAAACTGACTATTTCAACTTCCGGCGATACGGTGGAAATAATGTTACTATACATAGAAAACGGTGTAGATTTCGCCCCGAAGAGTGTAAGACTCGTATTCGAAAATCAGATCTTGAGAGAGCTGCTTGACGGTTGGTTTTTGTTCAGCATAGGAAACACAGAAATTAATTTCTCGCAGTCTGAAGCTATTGAGATCGCCCGAAACGCAGCCCTGTATTTTACCTGGAATTATAACGGTGTTGAAGTTGGGAATTTCACTGTGTTGCAGCAACCTGTCTCAGTTGATTTTCATCCGAGTCCTAAGAATGGGCTAGCATTGGCTCCCTATTGGTTCGTCACACTTTACCTCGACAAAACGTACCCAGGCGGAGTCAGCCGATTAGGCGTTGGGGTTTGGGCTGACACTGGACAAGTTGACTCAATAATAACACTGACTTGATAAAATAATACAGCTGCATACACGCTCCGCTGTGTTTCTCTGGCGTCCGAATCAGAAGAAATCTCGCCAACAAATCTCGCACCCAAAAAGGCTTTGCGTAATATCTAAAAAGTGCCAATGTCATAATGTGTGCCTGTGGCCGACATGAAGGATGCCTCATGCATTTTCTGCAGGATAGCAAAAAAACAGGCGCCGGGAAGCATCATCTATGAGGATGAGACCGCTATGGCTTTTCTAGATACAAGGCCGCTCAGTGAAGGACACACCCTTGTCATTCCTAAGGAACATTACAAAGATATTCTTGAAATTCCTGAAGAGGTCTTATGTCATGTTCACAGAATTTCAGGGAGAATTGCTATAGCTCTGAAGAAGGCTTTCAAAGTTGACGGAATCAGCATATTCCAACAGAATGGAAAAGCAGCCAATCAGGAGATTTTTCATTTGCACGTTCATGTCGTTCCTAGATACGAAGGACAAAAATTGGGGCGTTTTGCCGAATTTTCAGAAGCGAATAGGGAAACACTGGATAAGGTGGCTGCTGAAATAAATCGATACCTGTAGCCTAGATTACTCTCAAGAAGTACTTGACCGAATGTGGCATTTGAGTTTTGACGTAGTGGATGAAAAATCGAGAAAAATCAATTTGCCTAGGGGGCAAACTCCAATGTGCTTAATCGCTACAAAGAAAAAAGAGAATGTAACTCTTTTTTTGGGATTCGTTTATTCATCAACGTTTTCTGTTTCTGTTTCTTCGGCCGCTTCTTCGTCGGAATCGATCTCTTCCGTCCCAGTTTCGTTGACTATTTCCGGTTGCGCCTCCTTGGGCGCTTCCTGAGGGTGGGCCGCATCTGCCCCCTCTGCAGGTTTAACTATTTCCTCCAGCGGAGCTATTTCCTCTACTATCGGTGATTCCTCTATGTATGGCGTAACTTCTGCTTCGATTGACGGAACCTCATCGACTTGAGTTTCGTCGTCCACGATGATGGTCTCTTCCAAGGGCGATTCTGCTTCAGTAACCGTTTGAGTCTCCTCGGTTAATGGCATTTCAGCCACTGGTGAAACTTCTTCTTGTACTGTTTCTGGGACGATTTCTATGACCTCAGCTGGAGCTTCAGTAGGCACTTTAGGTGGAACATCAGCCTGGGTTTCAACTGGGACCTCAGCAGGGACTTCAACAGGAACTTCAACCGGGGCTTCGGCTGGCACTTCAGTGGGCATTTCAGTAGGAACTTCAGCTGGGACTTCAACAGGAACTTCGGTCGGAGTTTCAACTGCGACCTCAACTGGAGCTTCAACTGAAACTTCAAGTGGAGCTTCGACTGGCACTTCGGTTGGCATTTCTGCAGGAACTTCAACTGGCGTTTCAGCTGGGGTTTCGGCGGGTGTTTCAGCAGGTACTTCGGCAACCACTTCAGCGGGCACTTCAACAGGCATTTCAGTTGTTTCAGGAATAGTCTCCTCTGGTGCAACCACTTGTGGTTCAGCAATCTCTTGCTCGACAACAACTGGTTCAGGAGATGGAGCCTCTTCATTTGACACGGGTTCTTCAGGGCATGGTTTTGCAGCAACTGGCTCGGGAGCGATATCGATGTTAATCGGAGTTTCTGAAACGATTTCCGGAGGGGCACAGGCTTCGGCGACTGTGTCCGCAGGTTGTTCTTCTGCTGCCGGTTCGACTTCCGGCAATGATGTTGGCGATTCAATAATCGTCGGCGTCTCCGCAACAGGTGAGCAAAGCTGTTTCGTCGCTTCTTTTATGTTCTCCAGTTCATGTCTTGCACTATCAAGACCATTGGAGAGTAGAACAATTTCGCGCTGGTAAACGTCCTCGTCAATCTCGCCCACTACATGTTGGATTTCGTAATTGGCAAGAAGAGTCTCCAATGTTTTAACCTGACTCTCAAGTTCATGCACCTTACCTTGCATTTTCGCCAGGAGTTCCTTCTGTTGTTTTTCAATTTCTGCGATGGCACTGGTTAGGTCACCGTCAAAAGAATCGCGTGTATCCTGTGAAATCTTGCCTGTTTCGTATAAGCTGTCCAAGGCTTGCTTCTTTTTCTTTGCTATTTCATATTCTTCGTTTAAACGTCTAAATGAGTATTTCCATGAAATCATTCTGGCACCGTGGCTTTTTTTAAGCGTAAAAGAACAAATAACGTTTGTTAACATGCACATATATCGCTGAATAGTAGAAAAAGCTGCAAACATCTTCAAAATCGCAGCATGCATTTAAAATTTTGCTCGTTTCTCTCAAGTTATATAACTAAAAATGTAAACTAAAAGTGGGTATATTGTTTTCTTTAGCTCTCAATCTGTCAACCCCCGACAACATCCACGAACAGGTTTTCAAAGATTCAGTCAGGCGCTATATTCTGCGTAGCGCTTCATCATAAAATTCGATCTTTTCTAACAGGTTTGCACGCGTTTTGATAGGAGTTCTGTTAAGCGTTTGATGTGATCTTGCTTGTCTTTTTCAAGGTATTCCCAAAATTCCTTGACTTCTTTGTCTCCTCCAGCATCTTTCTTATAATGGTTCTTGATTCTCCAAAGACTCTTGTTTTCCTGAGTCAACTGAGCCATCAAATTATAAGTATTATTGCTGAAAATACCCTCTTGCTTAGGCTCCTTTAAGTCCATA
>CAYSOZ010000016.1:0-14020 GCA_964432815.1 uncultured Candidatus Bathyarchaeia archaeon | reverse complement strand
AGACGAAATAGATGAACCAGCGCCACAGCCCAAGAGACCTATCAGCCACCAAGAGATATGAGTGCTGCTTCGACCACGGCACCCACTGCAAGCAGTACCGCGCATATTGAAATGAACATGGCCGTGTTTCTAAGCTCATGTAAACCGCGGCGTTGAAGAAGACGACGGAACAGCCAAACGCTTTCAGCCATTGCGGTTGAATAAGCTGCGAATTCCAACCAGAATATCGGAGTAATCATCAACGCAATAAGGATAAATATCGACGGCAAGTTTTGGACCGTAGCCACAGCGCCGACTGCCATCCCCGTGCTGAAGAGCACGTACAATCCAAAAACCGGTCCGAGTACGGGTATGAACATTACGAGGCATATCAAGAAGTTGTTCCCTAGAATGTACGGTGTCAGAGTACCGCTCTGGGTTGCGTTCGTGACTGTCTGGTTTAACTCATCGTTGATCTGCCTTGCCAGCTCAGCATCAATCGGGACAAAGCAGCCTACTGATGTGACTATGACAGATATTACGAAAACAGCTAATACCGAGTAGATTCTCTTCCGCCTCGACGAAGCATTACTCCAAACTGATGAAATCATGCCAGGACCCTCTTGTTTTTAACTTGGCAATTCTATTCTAAGCGCTCGAAAACCTCGCGCCACTGGATTTAACGTTTCCGAGATATTAACCTTTTTTAGCACTCCCACTCCGTCCTCCGCATACCCACGGACATCGTGTTCAGCCGGGAGAAGAGACTGCAAAAATACTCTATCCCCCGCTATTATGGGTTGACACTTTGTGGGCAAACCAAGAAGAATGGGCTCCTTTTCTTCCGCAACCTTGGCACAGGCGAACAAAACGGCTTCAGCGCCTGCAGTAAGTTCTGCAACTCTAACCGGGACGCTTTCTTTGCCGATGGCTAAAACGTCCAAACCATATACCCTACGAATTTCACCCGCGATTTTGCGTAGTTTAGGCAGCATTCTCAGGATATTCTGGCGCGCCTGTTTGGAGATTCTCATATTCTCCAGCTGAACCGGGGACAAATCCTCAAGAGAAATAGCGCACAAGGACATATCCAAATGAATCACATCCGCTTTTACTCTGCTAAGCAAATCTCTGCATAGCTCGGCTTCATGCACTATCACATCGTAACTGCGCTCTACATCTTTATAAATAGGCTCAGCCAAACGAATGCGAGCTTCGCGATAAGGCGGCTCAACAAGGACCGAAGCGGAAGCAATCAGGGTTAGCGGCGTAAACTTCTCATCCAAAATCGCAGCTGAAGAGTCTGCTGAGATCACTTTCAAGGCTTTAACCCTCAACGTAAAGTGAACACTGTCGAAAATTAGCTTTACTCTTCTGACCGACTACCTGATTTCAAACGCATCGCCAAAAGGTAGATTTCAGAGCTCTTGGCCCGACTTGCCTTAGGCTTTACAATCTTAACAACTTCAAAGTGAGACTGAACTCTTTTAATGAAATCTTCAAAAAGACCCCCTTCGAAAACTTTAACAAAAAAGTTCCCTCCAGGACGCAGTATATTCAAAGCAATTACCAGAGCTCGCGTTGCCAAGTCTATCTGTCGTGCGTGGTCGACTTCCCATATTCCCGAAATATTCTGTGAAGCGTCAGAAATAACAACGTCTGCCTTTCTGGGCAGAAAACTCTCTATCTGCTGCACCATTTCGGGGTCAGTCACATCCCCAACGATCGTTCTTATGTATTCTTGAGGAAAAGGCTCGATCTGTTTCAAGTCTACACCGAGAACGAAACCTCGCTTACCAGCTATTTTTCTGGCCGCTTGAATCCAGCCGCCTGGTGCCGCACCCAAATCTACAACAATATCGTCTCGACGTATAAACTGGTATTTCTCGGCAGCTTGAGCTAGCTTGTAAGTGGCTCTTGAGCGATAATTTTCTGCTTTGGCCTTCTTGTAGTAAAATTCCCTTTTTCTATCTTGGATCCAAGCCTTGGGCAAAATCAGCGTCACCTAACGCAACTGGACCACTTTTGTCCAATGATAAAATCCAATCCGTGAGTTTTCCACAGCTCTTGGGCGAGATCGAAGTCGTCGGATCGCATCTTGCGTTATCTTGGCACAAGAGACATGGACAGTCAACTATGGTTTCTATAGAAGCGGGTAGCCTTTTGGGGAAAAGCCTATAGGTCCATCTTCCGCCCTCCAGCTCTTTTTCTCGGCGCACTAGCCCTTTCTCTTCTAGTTTTATGGCTACTCTGGAGCCTTCCCTGCTGCTTGCGCCCAGTTCTCGCCATAACTCTGACTGGAGAACACCAGTGTAGCCGGTATTTACCACAAAATGTAGTGCTTTCTGTTCAAGATCATTGCGTTTAGGCATGTTAACCAGTTCCGAACATCACAGTAATTATATGCACAGACTTCAAATAAAAACATGTACCCTTGAAAACAACGAAACGCGTGAAGGAAATGCCTTGATGAAAAGAGCAAGCGAGCAGTATTGTTTAGGGGTGGAGTCCACAGCAGATGACTTCGGTGTTGGAATCTCTACTTTCGAAGGCGATGTAGTAGCTAACGCTTCAAATGGGTACATACCTGAAGAGGGCGGGATACATCCTAGAGAGGCAGCCAGACACCACGCAGAAGTGGCAGACAAAGTTCTCCAAGAAGCTTTAACCAAGGCAGGAATAGAGCCCCGAGAATTGAGCATAATAGCTTTTTCTCAGGGTCCAGGTTTGGGACCGTGCCTCCGGACAGGAGCCACCGTTGCTCGAGCTTTAGCGTCTTACCTCAACATTCCGCTTGTAGGCGTTAACCATTCGATTGCCCACATAGAGATAGGCAGACTGAAGACTGGAACAAAGGATCCGGTCACGCTTTATGTTTCGGGTGGAAACACCATTGTGACTGCTTATGCATGTGGCCGTTACAGGATTTTCGGCGAGACCCTGGACATTGCTCTCGGCAACTGCCTGGACGTATTTGCGCGAGAGGCAGGCCTTAAGCACAAGAAAGGCATGCCTTTGGGCGCTGCCTTGGAACAGTTAGCAGCCGAAGGAAAAAAGCTGATTCCGCTGCCATACGTAGTGAAAGGCATGGATCTCTCGCTTAGCGGTCTGCTAACTGCTGCTACCACCTCACTGCACAAATGCGAAAGCCGCTTGGAAGATCTGTGCTACAGTCTACAAGAAAACGCCTTTTCCATGGTTACTGAGGTGACAGAGAGGGCACTAGCGCATACTGAAAAAAAAGAGATCCTGCTGACAGGCGGCGTAGCAGCTAACAAGCGACTACAGTCTATGCTCGCGATAATTTCAGAAGAGCACGATGCAAGATTTAGCGTAGTCCCAAAAGAGTTTGCCACAGATAACGGCGCCATGATCGCTTGGACAGGTGTTCTAGCCTACAAATATGGCATGGTTATCCCGATAGAGAAGAGCTTTGTCAAGTTAAGATGGCGCATAGAGAAGGTAGATGTGCCATGGGTGAAATAGAATCCATGAAGTTAATTAAGAAGGGCGCAGAGGCGAGCCTCTATCTGACAGAATGGCATGACAGAAAAGTCATCATGAAAGTCCGTTTACCAAAGAAATACCGACCGACCGAACTTGACGAACGAATTCGCACCTACAGAACTACACATGAACCTCAGCTGATGCATGAGGCTAAAATGGCAGGGGTACCCACTCCAACAATCTTTCTCGTAGACATGAACAAGGCTAGTATAACGATGGAGTATGTAGAAGGGAAACAAGTCAAAAAACTGATGGATACCCTCTCGACAGAGGAAGGGAAGGAATTGTGCGAAGAGATAGGAAAAGTGATCGGAAACTTGCATCAACATGGAGTGATTCATGGAGACCTAACCACTTCGAACATGATTCTTACCAGAGATGGCAAGGTTTTTCTGGTTGATTTTGGACTAGGTGAAAAAAACACTGAACTTGAGGCTAAAGGAGTGGACCTACACTTGATGAAGCGTGCTCTGCAGAGTACACATTATGAGGTCGCTGAAGAATGTTTCCGGAGCGTGATGCTCGGATATTCATCAGTTGTAGGTGATCAGAAAGCGAAAGAAGTTCTGCAGAAAATCCGAGAAATAGAACAGCGAGGTCGTTATGTTGCAGAGAGGCAAGAAGAGACATAGGTCAGGTTTCAGTCTGAAGGGCAAAGTCATCTTTTTCGCGACGAACAATTTCCACAAGTTTGATGAAGCCCGTAGCGTACTGACAAATCGAGGGATGGCAGTTGGCATGCTCAGAGTGAAAGCTTTAGAAATACAAAGCGATTCGCTTAACGAGATTGCGCAAGCGAGCGTCATTGACGCATACAACCATTCACATCTGCCAATCATAGTGGAAGATGCGGGTTTGTTCATAGAATCCCTGAAAGGTTTTCCAGGACCCTACGCTGCATACGTGTACAAAACAATAGGCAATCTTGGACTGTTGAAGTTGATGGAAGGCCTCGAGAACAGGAAAGCCGCATTCCAATCAATTATAGCTTACTACGACGGACAATCAGAACCAATCTGTTTCACAGGCGAGGTCTCGGGGAGAATGACAAATGAAGAGAAAAGGGGTAATGGCAAATCAGGTTTCGGATTTGACCCTGTTTTTCGGCCCTCTGGAAGCAAGAAGACATTTGCCGAAATGAGCATCGAAGAAAAGAACAGTTTTTCGCACCGCGCAAAAGCTGTGTGCAATTTTGCTGAATGGTACGAGAAATTCAGCATACAAGAATAACTCTGAAGCAACGAAAAAGGCGCAAACCAAATAAAAACAGCAAGTCACAAACGTTACCAGTATTTTCAAGTAGCTCAATCCAGAGACACGGAGTTTGGTTTTCTCCATGTCCATCGCCATCCAAAAGTTAGATCATTCTCCCTTAAGAAGTCTTGTGGAAGAATCTTCTAGTATCTGAGGCTTCATTCTCAAGCGCGGGCGTCTTAATCCAAAATGTTCTTCTTCTATTCGGGAAGGGGCATTTGTTACCCCAATAGAGCGCGCTAATGTGTTTACGGTGATTTGAGCCCGATTTGACTGGTTATGTTTTCAAGTTTGACTATTACCAATTGCGTTTCAGGGTTCAGGGAGTCCCAACCTTTACTCTTCGGATAACCGTGCGCTACAAGGAAATTCTCTGATAGCCCCTTTGTCTTCGCGGTATCAACCATTTTTTCAATCGCTAGCGCTCTTTCTCGAGTTTCAGTTACAACTCTCAAATTCCCAGTGGCTACAACGAACCTGTATTCGCTCAAGTCTGGTGTGTACTTTTCGATTTCTACACAGACCAAGTTGCCTTCTTCGAGAAGCTCCATTTTCTTCCCATAGTCGGTGAAATGAAAATAGAGTTGACCATTGACCAAGGCGTATTGGAAAAGTGCGATGTGTGGACCCTGTTTGCCACAAAAAGCGATACGACATAAAATCTGCTCCTCCAGAAGCTCTTTGACTTCTGCTGCGTTCATTTTCGGCAACTTCTCAGGTATCATGCTATCACCCGGTTAGCTGCAAGGAGTCTTGCTGACATGAGCAAGGTCCAAACTGAGATTACCAGACCCTCAACCAGTTCGGGAACTGCAAAGCCGATTCCAAGAGATAGAGCTAAAATCAAGACTGGCAAAACAAGAATCGCAAACAAAGCTGCAATTCCACACGAGAAGCTCAGTTTCTTAATTTTTTCCTCTTTTGTTCCTAGGCCTATAAGCAAGAATCCTACAGGAGTAAGCATGAAGTAGCCGAAAGCAACGATTCCGTGGAAAAAAAGATAATCGACTGTGAATATTCCAACGAGAGCCAGAGAAATGCTACTCACCATTATTGAAACGACCCCGACCTGGGTCAGTTTTCCTCCACCAAGATTGTGACGTAGACCTAGCGCATACAAAAAGTTCAGCGCGCCGCCAATCAGAACAGCGCTGTTGAATAAGGCTGCTTGTTCACCCACGCCCATCTCACTCAAAGCATTCGTGCTCCAGCTGAACCAGGACGAGAGAAACGTGGCTGATAAAACCATGACCAGTGGCAGTGTTGACCCTAAAATTCCACAAACCCCGGCTAAGTGCAGCATTTTCAGATTCGCTGTTCTTTGGGATTTTTCGGACATCATTAAGCACCCGGAGTCAATTCAGTCTTGCTCGTTGATAATTCTTTGTTTTTACCTCAAAAGGATTCTAAGGGCCGTATTGACCGGTAGTTGAATCTTGGAAAATAGGAAGATGAGGCGGATAAAACGTGAACGCAATGAATATGACCGCTAAGGAAGCAATTGTGATGATGGCAATTGTTTCTGTTGTCTTTGATGTTTGGCCTTGTTTAAAGAGTTTGTAGCTTACAATCTGACCGATAATCACAGCGATCATGAAGGTGGCGATGTCCACAGCGAGAATTTCTTCTGTGAAGGCGGTGTACGAATAGAAAACTGTTGGAATTAGAACAACCATTATAATAGTGCCAATTACCTTGGCTGCAAAAAAGTTACTAACAATTTTTCTTAGCGGGTAGAGTTCAATTAGCATCCAGAGCAGTGAGGGCCAAAAGGGCAGTTTGAGATGTTCCCAGACTGATTCATTGACCGCAGAAAAAGAACCAACTATAAGATTGTTGCCTGACAAAGCATATGTGAAGTGCAAGGCGGTTCCTACAAAGATTATGAATATCGTGCCAACTATTTCTAAGGCAAGGATTTTTCTGTTCCTAATCAAGCGTTAGCGCCCCGAAGGTCCAAGCTCTGGCTCATCTTCGTCTCAGCTTAGTGATGAGAATTGTGGCTACCAACGCAATTGCAACGATGACGGCACTTGTTTCCGTCAGCAAGACTATTGTTGGATTTTCACTTTGCTTCACAGCAATGCCCATCAGCGCCCAGATAATAACTAGTGCATAAGCCACGTCCTTTCTGGTTGCCACAACCAGAAGCGTGATAATAAGCGCGACTATCACTATCAAGGCTGCCCATGTCTCTGCGCTTATCCCGAAGCCATCCCAGTTTATTGAAACTAGTGTGACGGCTACGTTTGCGATTGAGGCTATCGTTATCCAACCCAAGTAAACGCTGAAGGGAACATGAACTGCAAGTTTTTCCCTTAGTGTGGTCTTAGACTTGCCAATGCCTAGGCGCGTATAAATTAGAATTAGAGTTGCCAGAAGCAAGAACATGAGAACAACGGAAAATGCGAGATATTCAAATTGCCAAAGGAAAAGCCACACTATATTTGCTAGACTGCCAAGGGCAAAGAGCCAGCCGACTTGTTTTTGAAACTCTTTTCCTTTTTGGCTAGGTAACGCTTGAAAAACCACGAACACACCTAGCAAAACGTAGATGATTCCCCAGATGGAGAACACGTAGCCCGCAGGAGTTATAAGCGTGGGGTTTGAGTCTGAAATCTGAGCCGTGTTCTTTCCACCGAGAAGTGTGGTGCTGCCGGCTAAGCCATTAACCAAGACTGTCAAAACAAAGGCTATGATGTTAATCCATTTCACCAAGCCTGAATCATTGTCTGCCAATTTCATCCCCTGATTTTCTTCTATTCTTCTAAGTATATAAAATCATTGAAGGCTATGAAACGGAGTCTATGTTGTGATTTCCTTCTATGAATTTGGAGAAAAGATTTAAGAAATGAGCCAAGCAAATTCCTTTAGAAGTTTTCTATTATTTCTGCAGGGATTTGAATGCGAGAATTTGCTAAACCTAAAGTCGTAATATCCAAGTGTGTTACTTTCGCACCAGTACGCTTCAACGGCCAGATAATTGCGAGCGATTTTGTGGAGAAGCTTAAGCCCTACGTTGATTTCATCCCCGTTTGTCCAGAAGTTGAAATAGGACTAGGTGTACCGCGCGACCCTGTTCGAATAGTGCTTATTAATGGCCAACGGAGACTAATGCAGCCAACCACAAGCTTAGATTTCACGGAAAAAATGGATAATTTCGCTGCCTCTTTTCTAAATTCACTAGACGAGGTCGACGGCTTCATACTCAAGAGAGGTTCTCCATCCAGCGGTTTCAAGAACGTCAAGATCTATGCCAAAGTGGAAAAGTCATCTCCAATTGGCAAGGGTCCAGGGCTATTCGGAGAGGCAGTTCTCAAGAAATTTCCAAACTTGGCCATAGAGGACGAACTTCGTTTGATTAACCTTCGAATAAGGGAACATTTTCTAACAAAGCTTTTTGCCTTCGCAAGCTTTAGAGGTGTAAGAAAATCCAGCAAAATACGAGAACTGGTAAAATTTCACTCAGAAAACAAGTATCTGCTCACAGCATACAGCCAGAAAGAACTTAGAACATTAGGCAAAATTACTGCAAACACAGAAGAGAAACCTTTTCAAGATTTGCTCAGGGATTATGAAGATCACTTGTATCTTGCTTTTGCTCGAACCCCAAGTACAGGTGCGTACGTGAACGTCTTGATGAAGATTATGGGCTATTTTTCTCATCAACTCTCAAAGGATGAAAAGTCATTCTTTATTGATTCCGTTGAAAAGTACAGAGCTGGAAGACTTCCATTGAGCGCTGTCCTGAGCATCTTGAGGGCTTGGATAGTGAGATTCAAGCAGGAATACTTGTCCATTCAATCTGTCCTTGCACCCTACCCCGAACAACTGACTGAACTAGATACTGTTTTTTTCTGAGGTCGGCGGAAAAGACTATTGGAAAATAAACTGGGCAACATTGAAGAATGAAACGTTGCGAACCTGAAAAGATATTTCAATAAGCAATGTCGAAACGAAAAGAAGGGAAATATGGCAATGCCTAGAATGGCGCGAATATTCCGATGAATACAAGCCACGCTAGGGCTGTCTTTGCCATAAAGCTCAAGACTATGTAGACCCTTTCTCCATACAAGTAGTCTTTCCAGCGTCCGACGCCTTTGTACTGCAGCACCATATTTAGCGCGAAAACATTGAACACAGCGAAGTAGATGAAGAATATCAGGTACACGAATGTGGGCGGGTTGGTTCCGGTTGACGATATTGCTGCCGCGAAATAGGCGAAAAGCACAACCCATGGAACGCCTCCCGATATGCAGCCCACGATGAACGCTGACCATGATGTTTTCTCTGTTTTTTGGTTAACCAATTCCATGTAGTATCCAAACATAATCATCATTGCATTCAAGGTGAATATCATTACAAGGGACCAGAAGTCCCAGACGCCAACGAAAGTCGAAATCAGCACGATCATTATTGAACTTGAGAGCGCATATTCGAACCAGCGGTAAGGATTCATTCCTTTCTTCAAATTCTCATTGTAGCCTTTGTTCTTTGGGAAAGCTATCAAGAAATGCGCCAAAGCAGAGAGCAGCGGAAAAGACGCAACGAAAACTCCTATGTAACTAAGCGTAAACCAGACTTGTGGATTTGGAGTCACGTTAAACGTCAATGGCGGCCCTGTGATAACGTTGAACTTAAGGTAAAATGTGTATATGGTTCGTTCCCAAGAGATGAGAGTGCCTAGAACAAGCATGAGAATTCCTTGCGACAGGTGCAATATTCCAGCCCCTAGGTTAAACTTTTTCAAGTAGCTGAAGGAAATGGGCGATTTTGCTATTATTTCCTGTCTATCTTTGTAATTCAACCAATCACCTCCTTGCAGAAATCGACTTGAGCAAGGCTTGCCTATCTATTTGCCGAAATTTCTTTTTAAGCTTAACCAGACAGAATAAATAGGTTAAAGAGAATCATTATATCCAGCCAGCTTTTAGTATGCGATTATGGTCGATCAGGCAAGGTACGATGTTCTGAAAGAAATTGGCAAGGTTGAGCTCAGACGTTATCCTCGTTTGGTGATTGCTAGGGTTGATGGTTATGGTGATGGCGGTTTCAACATTCTTTTCGCGTTCATCACTGGCAATAACCGGCAGAAGTCAAAGATTGCGATGACTGCCCCAGTTGTTTCGGAGCAAATAGCCATGACTGCACCGGTCTTGTCGGATCCTGACTCGATTGCTTTTGTTATGCCTGAGGGGTTCACGCTTGAAACTACGCCTGAGCCTCTCGATGACCGAGTGAGGATCGTGGAATTACCTGAAAGAGTTGTTGCTGCGCTGCAGTTTTCTGGCCGCTGGTCCAATTCAATATTCAAAAAGAAAGCGAAGGCGATGCTGGAAGAGCTGGCGAAAGCAGGAATAAAGAGTACTGGTCAAGTGTTTTCGATGCGGTATAATGGGCCTTTTACTCCTTGGTTCTTGCGTAGGAACGAAGTAGCTATAGTGGTTGAATCTGAATCATAGTCGTTGAGTGCTTGTCAATTGATCTGTTGATGTCTAGTTGGCGGGAGGGTATATCGTCGATCTTAGGTATGAATATTAGCTTGCAAAGAAGTTTTGTATTCGCCAGTCTTTGATTGCAAAACTGACTGCTTTGAAGGCGCTTTTTTCTTTGTCTTTGATCTCCAGCATCACGTCGAAATCGAAAGGATTAGTCTGCTTCAAAAACAAGGCGAAATCTTCAATGTCAATTGTTTCAGAGTGTTGCCTTGGCAATTCCTCCACCCACAACAATTACATCGTATTCCTTCATCAATGCTTCCTTCTATTACAGTTTATACTCATTTTCTGTTTCATTTCTGTTCTTTGTTCTATGCCATTTTGAGCCCTAGCCAATTTCTATAGCTGTCTGTTGGGCAATTTCTTTTGCACTTCTACCGCCCGCGTTTGAAGCCATGCTATAGAGAACTAGTGATTGGAGTATTGTGCCGTTTGAGGCTTGTATCGTTCTTTCTAGTGATTTTTGGCTCTCCTGTGCGCTTCCAGCTCCCAGCGTTAGCAGTACTGTTTGGATTCCGTTAAGATTACCGATCCTTTCAAGTTGCCGAGTGGTTGGTGAATCTGGAGTGAAAGCATAGGTATTACTTGTGACTACTAGAAGGCTGTATTTTGAAAGGTTAGTTGGCGCTTCAATGCTTGATGTAGCAATTTCTACTCTCCAACCGTTTGAAACAAGACCATCTGCAAAAGCGTATGAGACATCATGTGAAAAGGAACTTAGGCCGGGGTGATAGAGCACCAAAGCAGTTTTGCTTCCTGTAGGATTTTTAATTACTAATTGTGTGACTACTTCGCTATTCATTGCAAAGCTAACATAAGTCAGGAGCGAAACTGAGATGATGATTATTGCTAGAAAGGTAACCAGCAATATTTTTTTCCATTTCTTTTGGGGCCAAAATTTCACATGCATTCCTCGTTTGAGGGGAACGATAAACCAAAATATATATCTTTCCGATATATTATAAACATATATATGGGTTGCAGATAGACACTGATTGGCGGCTAATGATGAAAGAAAGCGCAGCTGAATTTGTTATACTCGGTTTGTTAAGTTACACGTCGATGACAGGATATGACATAAACAAGGCAGTAAAAACTCGCATGAGTTCTTTCTGGGATATAGGTTATGGTCAAATATACCCCACATTGCGAATGCTGGAAAAGGACGCTTACGTAACAAAAAAAGTGGAAATTAAAGAGAATGGCCCTAATCGAAAAGTGTACTCTGTTACTAACAAAGGAACAAAGAAACTTCAAGAATGGCTGATGAAACCAGCTAAGCCTGAAATTTTCAGGCTTGAGGCATTGCTTAAAATTGCTTTCGGCGAACAAGTACCCAAACATGTGATTATCAAACATATTGAAGAGCTTAGGGCAAGAACGGCAGAGAAGCTTGAGAACCTCATCTTTCTTGAAAAAGAAGTAAACGCTCATTTAAGCGATGACGAGGGATACTTTTTTGGGCTACTTCCAGTTTTGCTGGGTATAAATATTTACAGATCCAGCATTGAATGGGCAGACGCTGCAACAAAAATGATAGAAGAAAGAAAGCAAAAAGAAGGGAACGTGCGCTAACCGGCAAAAAGAAATTCACAATTAAATCATTTTTCGCAATAGAACTTGCTCAAAGGGACTCAACCTCAGAAAGGGCGGAACCCTATAACGGGCTCGCTGGGATTCGAACCCAGCCCCAAGTAGCGATGTCTCCCTCCAAATCCTTCTTTTTTCGACCAAAATTGAGAAAAAATCAGGGAATGAAAAATTTGGAGAAGAATAACAAAATCAAATCTCCAAAATGCGACAGATGGCGATCTTGCAAAGAGGGAACCAGAAACACTCGTCTAGGGGAGCTTCAACGGTATCTTTGCCGATATTGCTGCTGCAGGTTCAGAACCTATTCTGCTTAGGCTTTGTTTTTGCAAAAACATGCTAATCGGCTAAATATTGCAGCTACAGTTGACACAAGAATTCCCACAGTCACTATAGTATACATGATCTGCGCTGGAAATAGCAAGGTTAAGCCTATTCCTCCAAAAAGTAGACTACCGTAATACTTGCCGATTGGATCATAGATAGTTCTTTTAAAATGAAGATTTGTCAGGGTGAATTGCGCAAACATGAAAATTATCAGAAATAGGATACCTGCTGAATAAATTCCTTTAAGAATGAAGGTCAGGTACATTCCGTTGATAAATACAAAGTCTACTGTCGAATCCAGATTAGCACCAAATTTTGAATTTGCTCCTATTTTCCTTGAGATGTACCCATCTGCAACGTCGCATCCTATAGAAAAAAGAAATATTGCATATACAGCAGATGCAATTTCGTGGTTAAACGACCAAATCAAATGTGGCAGGGCAAATAGGCGTAGAATGGTTATTGCATTAGGAATAAACAGTCTAAGATTTGATCCTGTTTTGCTGGAAGAGACATTTTTTTGTTTAATTGATTTTGTTATTTGATCGCTCATCGTAAAGCCTTTTATTAGAGCCCACTTAGCATTTTGACTATGCAAGATTTAAAGCATAAGATTTTGTTAGTTTTAACTGCAATAACTATTATTGGTGAAGTTGGTTCAATAATTCTGTGGATAGTAAATCCAACAATTCCTCTTGGACAAGCACGCATCACTTTAGCTGTTGACTATACAATAGCGGTTGCCACTGCCGCTGTTTTTTGCAGTTCTAAACCTTGCTGCGTTCGTCTGGATTCTTCGAAGGAACAAAATGGGGCCCATCTTTCTAGTTGTCATTTCAATTATCAATAGAGTGATTTCACACCCCATTTTCATAGGGGGAGCCCACTTAGTGTTCATAACATGGACCGTACTTCTGATAATCTTTGCCTATCTGGACTATAGAAAACTATCTGAACAGCAATGACCCCCTTTTCGACACGTTTATAAAATGAGCCGGAAGCTTTTTCAGTCATAAAGAAGACAGAGACCGTTTGGAGCGCGCGCAAATCAGATTATTATAGAGTACATGTATAGTCGGAATCGAGTATACGCCCTTTGTAGCTCAAATTTCATCACAAGTGATTTAAGTTAAGAGCCAGAAAATTATGTTTTTGCGTTTCAATTTGTGGAGGAAATGAAGGGTTTTGGAAGATTTGAAGACAAAACTTGCAGTATTTTGGCTGTTCATAGCAGTCACCATGTCAGCGAATACGATTTTGTACCTGATTGTGCCGGGCGTGATAGATGAGGTAAGGGCGGGCGAAATAGTGGGCATGCAAGCAGGAGTCGAACTGATTCTAGGAATGGCAATTGCGTACTATTGGGTTCCCTTGGTTATGGCGGTCATTTCTCTGACTTTAAAGGATAAAGCGAATCGATGGGCAAACATCATCATAGGCGCATTCTATGCTGTTTTTATTCTCTTTGAGCTGACGATGAATGTCACGACAGTTGCCTATCCTTATGCGATACTGATGGATGTTTCAGTGTTTGCAGTTGCAGCCTTGATTGTGTGGTTTGCATGGAAGTGGAAATGAGCGTGCGCATAGAAGTAGATTTGCCATGGAGGTGAGAGGGTGAAGGCAAGATACAGGGTTCACAGATTTGATGTTGCTATGAGGGCGGATCAAGCCAGGTTTGAGCAATTCCTGAACAGCCTTGAGGGCGAGTTAGTCTCAGTTATCCCCAGTGTTTCTCCAAGCTGGACTTTTGGAGGGATGGGAGCTAGAACGTACTATTTCTGGGTAATTGAAAAAATGGACCAACCGTAGAAGCGCGCACCTATGTGAAGTCTATATTTATTCTTTCCTATTCCCTCATCTCC